>NZ_JBWKES010000010.1:0-227827 GCF_056435325.1 Streptomyces sp. NPDC043952 | reverse complement strand
CCCGCCCACAACCTGACACCAGCAAGGTCCCCACCCATGACCACACCAACGACCGACCTGGCCATCAGTCACAGCAAACACCGTTGCAGTACTAGTGCAGCCGCCGGGACCGGCCGGCACCCGGAGAGGGGCCCTCCGCGCCGGAGGCTGCGTCGGCATTCGGGCTTGGCGTCGTCATTCGTGTTCCTCACGGTGCGGCGGGCGGGGCGCGCCTTTGTCAGTGCGTACCGGGTCCGGTGGCGCCGCGCGCCGCCGGCAGATACAGGTAGTACCGGAAACCCGAGTGCACGAGTTCAAGGGTTTCCATGGCGACTTTCCCCCTGAGCGGCATCGAAGTCGCTGATGCTCCAGCCGGAGGGGAAGAACTCTCGTATTTCCCATTTGATGGCCGTGCAACCGAAGTGGCTGCCGAGCCGACCCCACGCGCCTCGAACCCCGATACCGGCGCCGAGGCCAACGCACGCTCGTCGGTGGGCCGGGTCCAACCAGCGGCGCGGCGGCAGCACCGACGCGCCCTATTGTCACGGGCGATGTCGTCGCACAGCTCCAGCACCCGGCGGTGCTCGTCGTCCATCAGAGCCCACGCGGGTGCGCCGTCGGCGGGGGCCGGAACGTCAGGTCGAAGGCCAGTCAAGGGGTGCGCTCCTTGGCCTGTCGGTCTCCGGCGACATGTTGTGCTCGATGGGCCTTCCCAGCACGGTCACTCGCCGAGCCTGCTGCGGGGTTTCTCCCTGCGCCAGGAGATCGCGCTCGATCCGGTCGGCGTCCGGGCGCCGGCCCTCCCTCAGGAGCGGCTCGGCCTGTGCCGCTCGGTCACCAGGTCCCCAGGGGGCCTGGTGACCGCTGGAGGCAGCGTTCCCGTGCTGCACAAGCTGATCTGCTGACCAGCGGTGGGACCGGGTGCACATGCTGCGCCCGGCCCCACCGCCTCCGTCAGGCGGCGTGGAACCGGTGGGCGGGGCCGCCCGCCACCCCACCCCCTGCAGGTCGTCCAGGATGGCCTCGAGTTCGGCGACGCCAGCGCCCCTGGGTTCGCCGCGACCTCAGCGGGGAGCCCGGCCAAGGGCCCACAGGTCCTACACCCGCCATCGCGATCGACGAACGGCGTGCGCCACGCCTGCTGGCCGGGCAGCTCACCAGAATTCTGACTCTTGCCATTGGATACACGTTGGACGCTGCCCGCCCGAGGACAAGAACTCCTTTACGGCCTGACGCACAAGAGCAATGGGCAACTCCGAGTGACTAGGAAATTCGGTCGCATTTCCCATAATGGAGTAAGAGGTCTCCCCTCGCCCCACCCGAAGGATCGAACGAAACCCAGTTGCCATCGTCCATATAGCTGAGCACCCAACCTGGAGGTCTCCACGAGCGCCGACCAGCAACTCGCGATCCGGAACGCCTGCCGGCATCAACGGACGTTCCAAACTATGCAGTGCGGCCAAGTTCTCCGATGGGCGGCTTGCAAGAAGCGTGTCGACCATAGCGTCAACATCACTTGAGTTCTGAAGCAAGGCCGGATTATCTCCGTGCTCGCTTCGATAGTACGCGTGCACGCGTACTATGCGTCACCTCGCACCTCCGTAGGTCCATTGATTGTAGCCGCATTTTCCGTCGGGCCAGTGTACCGTGAGCCGTCTGTTGTCTAGGATTGCGTCCAGCGTCCGATGACATCCCAATGGCTGCCGACATGGCCCATTCGGATTGTTGATGACGATGTCCGCCCTATCAATGTCGTCTCGAATCACTATGCCAGCCATTTTCTGCTCGACGTCACTCGCTCGAGATGACGTTGCAGCCCCCTTCAGAAACCCTTTCTCTCTCAGAGTTCTGTGTACGCCCATTCGGTCTGGTCGGGGCCGGTGACCCTCTTCGACTGGCCGGCCGGAGTGTAGGTGAAGTCGGTTGTCGTGAAGTCTGTGCCGGTCGCGGTGGGCCCCGCGTACTCGCGACGTTGGGTGGTCTGGCCGAGTGCGTCGGTGACCACGGCGGTCGCTTGTCCGCCGGTCGGGGCGCTGGTGCAGACGGTGTCGCCCGAGTAGGCGGTATTGATCGTCCAGCGGGTGACGCCGTGGACCTTCGTCTCCGCTTTTTCCGGCCGGGCGGCGCCGTCGTAGGTCGTGTCGGTCTGGATGGGCGCCTGGCCCCCGGAGATCTCCACGGCCTTCGAGCTGGGCGGTGCGGTGCTGTCCCAGATGTCGGACTGCTCGCTGACCGCGAGGCCACGGGCATCGTAGAGCGTCAGGGTGATGAGCCGGCCGCCCTGAGGCGTCGGCGCCTGAGTCTGGCGCGAGCGCAGGAGAAAGTCGTAGAACTCGTAGGTGGTGTTGTAGCCGGAACCGTCGTTTTTCAGGGTGCCGGTCGACACCCACGACATGGCCGATTCGTCGCTTGTGACGTGATAGTCGTAGATGTAGTTGGGGGTTTTGCCCAGGAGTTTGGAACGGTTGGGCAACCAGAGCTTGACGATGCGGCCGAGGCTGTCGTATTCGCTTTCGGTGACCTTGTTGTTGGGGTCGGTGACCTTCAGCGCCGCCCCGGTGGCGAAGTCCATGACACTGGTCGTCTTGTAGGACTTGGCGTCCAGGACGACGGTCGACGTCAACGGACCCGCGCCCTCGGGGACGTAAGTGGTCGAGGACACCGGCGTATCGTGGGCGTCCGTGACGACCTTGGGACGTCCGAGAGTGTCGTATGTCGTCATGGACACCTTCTGCCACAGGGGGCTGTCGTCGCTGCCGTATCCCTTGGCACGTCCCGTCCAGGTGGGATCGCCCTTGGTGGGTTTCTGCGACGGCGACCAGGCAGCAGCTGAGGCGTCGTCTAGACCGTGGCAGTGTCGGAGACGACGTCGCCGGCGCGCTTGGAGTCGGCGGGCAGATCAAGTGCAGAGTCCCCGACCATACAGGACGCGGCGACCGTGCGCGTTCGGGAGACGAGGTTGCTGATGCCCTTGTCGTCATTGCGGGCGTACCAGGTGCGGGTGCACTTCTCGTCACCGGTGGCGGCGTCGTCGCCCTGGTTCTCGACGGTCTCGGCCATGCCGTAGTCGTCGTAGGTAGTCTTCACCGTGTTCACCCGGTCGAACGGGGTGAGCTTGCTGGTGATGTTCGTACGTGTGTGGGTGGCGGCGGTGCGGACGTAGTACGCCTCAGTGTCCGCGTAGGACTCGTGCTGGGTTGCTGTCCGCTTCGACCAGGGGTCGTTGACGGTACCGCTGACTTCGGCGTCGCCGTTGTAGGTGACGGTCTCGCGGGTGAAGCCGGCGTACTGGTCGGAGTCGGTGATCTCGCCGGCCTTGATGCCGGTGACTGTCACGGTTTTGCGTTTGTCGGCGTCCGCGGTCTTGCCGTCCGAGCCGAGCACCCGGTCAGCGTTCATGCCGCGCAGGTAGACCGTGATCTCTTTGCTCTGCGTGTGTCCGGAGATACCGGTGAGGTGGGTGACCTGCTGGTAGCCGCGCCAGATGGACCAGGCGCGTTCCTTGGCGGGGGTCAGCGGGTCTTCGTCGTAGTGCCAGGCGCCTCCGCCCGTGTACTGGTAAGTGTGCTGTACGGCTTCCGAGCCGCCCTGGGGGTCGGTGGTGAACACGGCCTGGGCCGGGTACTTCTGGAACCAGTCGAGGATCGGGTCCTTCTCGCCGTTGGGTGACCAGTACACCGGGTAGCAGCGCCTGGTGTTCTCGTCCACCTTGGGCTTGCTGCCTCCTGCTGTGCAGTCGGCGTCCATGTAGGTGACGATGGTCTGCGCGCCGGTCTCACCGAGCGGACCGGTCTGCCCCTGTCCGTCGGCATCTCGGGCGCCAACGTCCATGACAGCCAGGCCCTCATCCCGCTCGTGCGGGGCATTCCGCCCGTCCGCTCTCGCCGCGGCCGACGGCGGCGCAAGCGGGACAAGCTCCACGGCGACAAGGGTCACGACTGCAACCACCTGCGGCGATGGTTACGCAGCCGAGGCATCATGCCCCGAATCGCACGCAAGGACACGGACTCCGGTCAGCGGCTCGGCCGGCACCGTTGGACCAACGCACCATGGCCGGCTCGCCGGATGCCGACGTCTGCACCGCCGCCAAGCCAGACGACGGCGACGACCCACCGCCTTGTGCAGCACCCGTCCGCTGACGTTGCCGTCAACTACTGCCGTCAGACACCTCAGAAGCCCCACCGGAAAAATCGGTGGGGCTTCTTGAATTGCGGCGAAGCTCTAATCCTTAAGGCCGATACTTCGCTGTTGGATCCACACGCTGGATTCCTCCAGAGTCAAGGGATCGACGGCAGCGGCTCCCGCTACGAAGATAGCCCACCAGAGCTCTTCGCAGGGGATACGACCCTCACCTTTCGTGTCGATCCAGACACAAGCGGCCCCGTGGTCGTCAGCCGTAATGTCCCACCACGACCAATCCCGAAGATCCGGGTCAAATGAATAAATCCATTCTTCCGCATCCCATGCGCGATCTTCTCTGACTGCAAGATACCTGGCTTTCCCTTCACTGCCGACCGGGTCGCCCACCACACCCTCCCCGGAACCATCAGACAGTTTCAGAAACCAGGGCGGAAGCAAATCCGCTGAGACGTCATCGCTCTCGAAGTCGACAGACCTGGAGATCTCGACGGCTCCAGCGATCACACCCCTAAGGCGTTCCGCGTACTCCCTGGCATCTGCAACAGGCGTGACAACCAGCAAGCCAAGCAGGCTGATCGGCTCCTTGGAGGGGCGTCGCTCCAAGCGCTGCGCCTCCGAGGCGAGATCATAACGACTCATCACACATTCCTACCCAATGATCCGACCCGACCCAGGGATTATTGCATCCATGAGTCCAGGGATGTGGTGATCACGCAGCCCAAAGAGTCCAGGGCCATCAGACTGGTCCGGGGCCATTTTCCGCGCCAGGTTCCATTCGCGCTTCGTTCCCTGCCATTCAGGCGGCATACGCTGAGGCAATGACGCTTCGGAAAGCTCCTCAATATAGGACGTCGGCACCTCAAACGCGATCAGCTGATCGCCTTTAAATTCGAGCGAGTGCGAGATATCTCCAGTCATATTGAGATACAGCGCACCAGACCCTGCATGCGAGATGTTTCCGTCTGCGTCAACGGAGAGCCGTTGGGTTGCAGGAATTGACGTGTCCTGCTTTCGGTACACCGTCGTGGTGTCGGTCTCACCGCAGGTGTTATGGACCAGAACCGGCATGCCGCCCGCTACCACATAGTACGTGTGGAGCTGCTGAACGGTGAGATTCCAGCGCTTTGCGGCGCCGGGTGTGGCATGACTGGCCACGATGTAGGCGTGGCCATTGCTGGAGGTTTTGAGGGCATCGCCGTGGTGGAGTTTGCCGGCGGGCACCCATCTGTGGGTGGTGTCGTCCCAGAAGGGGTGGTTGGCAGTGGTGTGAAGGGTGGCGGTGTGGCCACCCTTGATGCGGATCGTCACGTCGAGCAGGTCGTGGTCGTGGTTGATCCACACGTGCTGGACGGTTCGGGAACCTCGGTGTCTGCCGGTGTCAGGGTCAGCGGCCTCTACCTTGTCACCGGGTCTGACTGCGGCGATCACCTTGGTCTTGCCGTGCACCAGCAATACACGGGTTGACGGGCTGAAGCTGCAGGAGCCTTCTCCGGTGCCGGAGGCGCCGGTGGCGGGCTCGCTGGGAGTTGCGGCGGTTGCTGTGGCTTCTCCCGTGGTCTGGCTGACGACGTTCTTGACCTCGGCAGCGGCCGCCAGACCGTCTTGGGCGTCGCCGGCATCGGCCACGGCCGAGACGGCTGCCTCGGGGGCGTCGTCGCCGCCGCTAGCGGCGAACTCGAGCAGGACGGTCGTGGCTTCGCCGCCCTTGTAAGCGTCCGTGTTGGTGTGCGCGTGCACGGTGTGCGCCACGACGTGGCGCGGCTCCACGTACCGCGGCGGGCCCGCGATGCCTGGTGCCATGCCATTCGCCACGTCACGGGGAACGTTCCCCATCGCCCAGCCCGGATTGAGTTGCTCAAGCTGGTGTACGAACTCATCGAGCGCGCCGGCGATGAAGTCACGGAGGGTTCCGGACGTCGGTGGCCCGTTGTCCGCCATCTGCTGGGCGTCGACGACATCGCAGCCGAACTTCGAGGCGACGTTGCACGCTGGGCCGGCGGACGGAGCCGCTGCGGTGCCGCCGCTGGAGGTCGTGGTGCCGCCGCCCCCTCCCCCGCCGCCTCCGGTGGTTGAGGAGCCGCCCATACCGCCGATCGACGCTCCGCCACCTGAGGGGCAGGGTGGGTCGTCCCCGTCACCGCAGGCCAGGTGCAGGCCGGTGGGGTCGCTGCCGGTGCTGGGGTTGTCCGCGGCGTAGGAGTAGCCGCTCATCTGGTCCGGGTCGCCGGCCTCCATCAGCGGGTCGGCGGTCAGGAAGCGGCCCTGGACGGGGTCGTAGTCGCGGGCGCCCAAAAGGTTGAGGCCGGTGGTGGGGTCGGCGGGTTTGCCGAGGTATCCGTGATTGTCGGTCCACGTCGTGGGCTGGGGGCCGCGGGGGTTGCCGTAGGGGTCGAAGTAGCGGCGGGCGACCGCCAGGTTCGAGGCGGCGAGGCTTTCCGTCGCCGTTCCCTGGACGTTGGAGACTTCGTATGTGAGCGTGCCGGCGGAGGAGCGTACTTCGGTGATGCCGTCCGGGCCGGGGTAGTACCGCTGGCCCGTGACCGTTCCTCCGCTGGTGCTGAGGGTGAGCTGTTCGGCGCCTCCGAAGAGGTAGAGGATCTTGCCGGTCGGCGTGGTCTGGAGCAGCAGGCCGCCGTCGGCGTCGTAGAGGTAGCTGGTGGTCTGGTTCTTGCCGCCGGACGGGGTTGTCACCGAGGCCGTGCGGCCTTCGGCGTCGTAGCCGAGTGCCTGGGTGGCGCCGGGCAGGACGGTGCCCATGGTCGCGTTGGTCCAGCGCTGCGCCGGTGTTCCGTTGCACGTCCAGAGCTGCAGCTGAGTGCCGTTGGTGGTCGATGCGGAGGGATCGTCGAGGCACTTGCCGGAGGCCGGGTTGACCAGCGAGCCGTTGGCGCCGGCCTTCCACTGCTGTTCGGCGGTCTTGTTGCAGGTATAGAGGTCGATTTTGGTGCCGTTGGTCGCCCCGCCACCGGAGGCGTCGAGGCATTTGCCCAGCACGCGCACCGTGCCGTCGGTGGCGATCGTCCACTGCTGGGCGGTGCTGCCGTTGCAGGTGTAGAGGTCAATCTTGTTGCCGTCGGTGGTGCCGGAGGAGGAGTCGTCGGCGCAGAGCTTGGTGCCTGAGCGGGTTTGGCCGGAGACGAGCGGGCCTGCCGTGGTGACGGTTCGGCCGGTGGTGTCGCCGGCTCCGTTGTAGGCCGGTGTCATCGTGGCCG
The DNA here is from genome assembly GCF_056435325.1 of Streptomyces sp. NPDC043952. Lineage (NCBI taxonomy): Bacteria > Bacillati > Actinomycetota > Actinomycetes > Kitasatosporales > Streptomycetaceae > Streptomyces > Streptomyces sp. NPDC043952. The sequence goes on along the minus strand of NZ_JBWKES010000010.1, from coordinate 220,496 downwards.
TGCCGGCGGGACCGGTGGTGGTGATCTTGGTGGCGGCGTTCGCGAGGGTGGCGGGGGTGGTTCCGCTGCCCGGGTAGGTCGCTGTCTGGGTGATGTCGTTCGCGGTGTTGCCGGCGGTGTCGTGCTGTACCTGCTGGGTGCGGTCACCGAGGGCGTTGTAGGTGTAGGACTGCCAGTAGGGGGCGGGGCCGCCGGTGGTCGAGGCCGAGGGGGTGCTGGTCGTGCAGGCACCGGTGCTGCCGACGCCGGCCGAGGTCAGGCCCGCGGTGTCGGTCCAGGCTGTGGTCAGTCGGTTCAGGTGGTCGTAGGTGAAGCACTGGGTGTCCGTGGTACCGCCGGACTGGGTGTCGGAGACTGCGGTGACGCCACCTGCCTGGTTATAGCGGTAGTCGGTGACGTCGAGCGCCGAGGTGGCGCTCGTCTGCAGGTTCACTTGGGACTGCGTGACGCGGCCGGTGGCGTCGTCGTAGGAGAAGGTCGGCTCGACCTGTTCTCCGTACAGTCCCCACCTGGTGTCCTTCACCTGGCCGAGGGGGGTGTAGTCGGTGGTGTCGAGGTAGGTGCCGTTGCCGCCGAATCCGTCGAGCAAGCCCTGCAAATCGTAGCCGTAGCCGAGGGTCTCGGCGGGAAGGCCGCCGTCCGCGCCGTAGTCGGCTTCGGAGAGCAGTCCCATGATGGGGGTGTAGTGGTAATTGACGGTGTAGGTGTTGGAGTTGGTGCCCGTGCTGTTACTGGGGAAACCGGTGGACGTCGGGATGGTGGTGGAGCCGCCGGTGGGCTGGTAGTCGGTGGTGTAGCCGGTGACGGCCTGGGTATAGGCGTCCCCGCCGACGCCGCCCACGTAACGGGTGGAGGAGGTGGGGTATCCCTTGGCGAGGGTGTCGTAGCTGAAGGACGCGAGTTCATTGCTCGGATCCGGGGTGGCAGACCAGGCGCCCGAGTACTCGGCGGTCTTGCGGTCCAGAGTGTCGTAGGCGTAAGAGAGGATCTGGCCGCGCGCGTCGGTGGCCTGCAGCAGGTTGCCGAGATCGTCGTACTTGTCGAACGTGGTGGTGCCGGTGTCGGGATCGGTCTGCTTGGTCTCCTGGCCGAGCAGGTCGTAGCTGTAGGTCCACTTGTTGCCCGCGTTGTCGCTCATCGTGGCGACCTGTCCGGCGGGTGTGTAGGTGTAGCTGGTGACGACGGCGTCGGATGCCTTGCCGGTGGGCGTGGCCGTGTCGTCGTACATCCAGGTGGCGGTGGTCTGGCCCAGGGCGTTGGTGAAGGAAGAGGTCGCCGTGCCACCGGAGGGCGGGGTGGTGTCAGTGCGGTCCACGCCCGGGTAGGCGGTGGTGGACTGCCACCGCTGAGCTCCCTTGGACCACAGTTGGGTGGCGGTGGTGCGTCCGAGCCCGTCGTGGACGGTGACCTGCTGCGAGGGCACCTGGTTGTCGTCGGCGACCCACATCGTGTTCGTCGGGGAGGTGCTGCTCTCGTAGTAGGTGCTGTTGGTCTTCCGCGCCCAGCCGTGGCTGTCGTAGAAGGTGTCGGAGATCAGCCGGCCGGCCTGGTTGTTGGCCGTGGTGGACTGCGTCTGGCGCAGTTGCAGCATGCCGTCGTAGATGTCGATGGCGGTGCTGTAGTTGCTGTCGTCACGCAGGGTGTTGGTGGTGATGGTGGTCGGTGCCGTGTCGTTGACGGCGTAGGTGAAGGTTCTGCTGGCGCTTTGCGAGGTCGGGCGTCCCGGCAGCCACATCGCGGTACGGCGCCCGAGTGCGTCGTAGTCGATGGTGGTGGTGCGGCCGTTGGGGTCTGTGCTGGTCGTGGTCAGGCCGCGCAGCGGGTCCATGACGGAGGTGGTGGTCCAGGTGCGCGGGTTGGTGGTGACGAGCTGGGTCGGCAGCTGGCCGGTGGTGGGGGTGAAGGCGGTCTTGGTGGTGTTGCTGTCCGCGTCCTGGACCTGGATGGCGCGCCCGTAGATGTCGTAGGCGGTCGCCTGGGTCGTGCGGTAGGTGGGGGCTCCGCTGCTGTAGCCGGTGATGATCTGGGTTGCTGTCAGGTCACCGGTGGTGCCCAGGTGACCGAACGTCCCCACGTTGGTGACCGTGCCGTCGCCGTCGTAGAACATCCGCTTGTCGGAGACGGTGGTGCCGGTGCCCGGTGTGGTGCTGCAGGGACCGGCGACGGTGAGAACCTCGTCCGGGTAGGAGAGCATCATCGGGTTGCCGCTGGGCGGGGTGGCGTAGCTGGTGGTGGCGCACTTCTCCTGGGATGCCACGCTGACGTCGCCCTTGGCGTCGACGGTGGTGGGCAGGGCATCGCCGTTGTAGGACGTGTCGGTCTCCGCCTCACGCCAGCTGCCGTCCGCGAGCAGCCCGTAGGTCCGCTGCTGACTGGTCTTGATCATGCGGGCGACGACGGCGGGCAGCGAGGAACCGGCATTGTGGGTCGCCGTGGTGGTGAACGTCTGCGGAAGGTCGATTTGTTTGGCGACGACGCTGCCGCCGGCTTGTGTGTAGGTGTCGGCCTCCAGCGGCGTCCCACTCAGCCAGTCGCTGTCGGTGATGGTGTCGCCGACGCTGTCCGTCACACTGGCCGAGCGCTTGGATCCGTCCGCGCGGACGTCACCGTCCATGCCCTGCAGGTACGTGGTGGTCTTCTGGGTGATCGGATCGGAACCCGCCCCCGTGGTGACGGTGACCGTGCGGTAGCCGCGGAACTGGTCCCACGTGCGGTAGGCGTCGTCGGTCAGTTCCGAGTCGTCGCGATGCCAGGCAGGCCCGGAATACGTGTAGTTCGAGACCTGTGCGGGCGACCCGGTCCCGGTCCCGTCGGAAACGGTGACCGTCTTGACCCGGGTCTTGTTGAACCAGTCGGAGACCGGTGTGACACCGCCGGGGATGGTCCAGTACACGTTGTAGCAGGACATCGTGTCGGCATCGGGCGCCGATGGCATCGTGTGGTTCAGCCGGGAGCAGTCCGGGTCGCTGTAGGTGACGGCGATGGACTCGCCGGTCTCCGTGGTGACGGACGACATCCTGGGGTGGAACAGTGCCGGCTCGTCACCGCCATCGACCCGGTTGTCGATCTCGGTGCCCAGGAAGGTGACCTTCGGCAGGGTGATCGGGCTGGTGCTGCCGCCGCCGGTGGTGTCGTCGCCGGTGTGCTGGATGGAGCTGAGCCACATCACCGACTGCAACTCGCCCTCGTCGGCCGCATCTTTGCCGGACTGTCCGGTGACCGGGTCGACCGTGCCGCCCGCGTCGGAGTACGTCTGGGTCAGCTGATAGGTGTCGACGTCCGTCAGAGTGCCGCCCACGTTGACTTGGGTGACGACTGAGTCCAGCCGGTCGGTGGACCAGAAGGACGGGGCTGTGGTCAGGCAGACGTTCGACCCGGTACCGGAGGTGGTGTCGGTCGATGCGCAGTTCAGGTCGTAGGGGACGTCCGGCCAGTTGGTGGCGGTCTTGTCGTTGAGGTTCGCGTACGAGCAGTCGGTGAATGTCGACGAGGTCTGGCAGCGCTGGGCCGTCTTGAACAGCACGCGCGCGCCGGGCTTGCTGCCGGCGGTCTCGTCCGTCAGTTGGTAGCCGTAGTCGATCTCGGTCAGGTAACCGCCGCGGACATACTTGGTCAGCGTTCCGGAGCCGCCGGAGGCGGCCACTTGGCCACCGCCCCGGTCGTAATGGTTGGTTTCGGTGGCGTAGGTGTAGCGCTGGACGTTGGTGTGCGGGTCGACCACGAAGTCGAGATTGAACCGGTAGCCCATCGTGCACTGGGAGTCCTTGCCCTGACCGGAGTCGTAGCAGGGGTCTCCCGACTTGGGGCTGTAGACCGGCTCGCCCCAGGCGCTGTTGGTGGCCGCGTCCGAGGTGGTGCCGGGGGCATGGTTGAGCCCGAAGTAATAGGCGGTGCCGTCGGTCGTGGTGACCTTGAAGTACTCGCCGTTCCACAGGCCGTTGTCCGCGCCGCCGAGTTCCTCGATCTTGGTTCCGTCGTCGCCCTGGAGGTGCCAGGTCTGGTTCGCCGTGGGGGTGTCGGGGTTGCCGGACTCGTCGCGGACCAGGGTTCCTGAGTGTCCACCCAAGGAAAGGGTGGCGAGCCAGCCGCCCCAGCACAGGTCGGTGGAGTCGCTGATGCCGTCCTGCTTGCACGGCTTGTAGGAGCGCTCGATGAAACCGGGCGAGTACGACCAGCCGTCACCGATCCACGACGACTGGGAGTTGCGGGCTGAGGTCTCTCCGTCCTCGGACTGGGAGTCGTAGGAGAAGGCGACGGAAGGGGCCGCACCGCCGAGCGAGGGTGGCACGGCGACCGGGTAGGAGTAGGTGAACGCGCCGGTCCCGTTGGCGCTCCAGCTGCCTGAGGGGTTCAAGCTGGTGGCTGTGTAGTCACCCTGAGATCCCGAAGCTCCCGAGATGGCCTCGACGGCGGTCATCGGTGCCACTGAGGCGGAGCCGGCCGTGCCGTCGGCGTGCGCGCCCGCGCCAGCCGCGCCGGAGGTCGTGGGACGGGGCAGGTTGAGCGTGGCCGTGAGTTTTCTGGCGACCGGGTTGTTGGTGGAGGCGAGCGGTGTGCGTACCCGGCAGGAAGGTTTCTGGGGCGCCGTCAGGATGCAGCCGGGTACGGACACCAGGTGCAGGCGGGAGGCGAACCCGCCGCCGTATGCCTTGTCCAGGGCGGAATAGTCGAGGGTGACGGCCACGCGGCCCGAGGACGCGGCGCCGTCGGCGCGTGCCAGGCCGAGCAGCATGCCGTCGACTCCGGCCGCTTGGGCCTGGGCATGACCGGCCAGTTGTACGCGCACGGCGGCCGGCGTGCTCGGGGCCGCACCGCGCTTCTTCGCCGCTTGCTTGGCCGGAGCGACCCATACCGGCAGCTTGCCGGCCCGGACGGGGGAAGCCGCCGGTCCGTCTGCGGTCTGGTGCTGCGAAGTCGACGTCGTGGCAGAGGATTTGGTGCTCTGGGTCAGCGCGATGGTGCTGGTGCCGGCGGGCGGCCACGCCGGGCGGGCGGGCCGGTAGGTCCGCAGCGGCTTGGTCGTTTCCGGTGTTGCGGGGGTCCGTCCGGCCAGGGGGTGCCCGCCGACGCTGGGTGTTTTGTACGTCGGCCCGGCGCTCCACAGTTTGCCGTCGTAGTGATACTCCGGCACCCCTTGGGCGACGGCCGCCGACACAATCAGGGTGTAGACGGCGGCGGTCGCGGTCGTCACCGTCAGCCCACGCCCCCATATCCGTCTGCGCACGGTTGCGAACCAGCGCACGCCAGAACCCACCTCGAAGCCCCCTCTTACCAAGCGCCCCAAGGTGAAGAAACGGTAAGGGAACCGTAACGGCGCGGTGTCGGCAGAAACGGAGGAACCTTATTGATCAGACGTCAGTTCGGCAATAGCCTGTGCCGGCGGTCCCGCCAGGAACTGCGGCCGCTTCTGTCACATCTCGTCCGTCAGCGCCGGGCGAGAGCCCGCGGGACACATCCGGTCCACCCGCGCACACGTACGTCACCGATGCCTCGTCGGACCGGACACCCGTCCCCGATCCACACCTCGAAGGGGTTCCCATGGGGGGAAGAACGCGCCTGTCCCGCAGGCGATGGTGCACCGCGCCGCACCACTTGGCGGTCATGGCGGTCCTTGGCACGCTGGTCCTCGGGGCCGCCCCGACCGCCGCCGCGGACAGCAGCGGTCCCGTCCCCGGCAACCCCACGCAAAGCGCCCTCCTGCAGGCGCAGGCCACCGGCAAACCCGTCCCGGTCGACTCGCTGACCAGCCAGACGACGACCACCACGGCGAATCCGGACGGATCGCTCACGACGACCGAGTACGTCCAGCCGGTGCGGGTGATGAAGGACGACGCGTGGACAGCGGTGGACGCATCGCTGGTGAAGAACGCCGACGGTTCGCTCAGTCCGGCGGCGACGCCCAACGACGCCACCCTCTCGGGCGGCGGCAGCGGTCCTCTCGTCAGCCTCACCGACCCGGCCGGCCGCGGCCTGTCGCTCTCCGTGCCGTTCACCTTGCCGACTCCGACGGTCAGCGGGAACACCGCGACGTACGCGTCGGTTCTGCCCGGCGTGGATCTTGAAGCCACCGTCAGTGATCAGGGCGGCTTCAGTGACGTGCTGATCGTGCACGACGCCACGGCGGCCGCCAACCCGGATCTGCGCCGGCTGACCCTGGCAGCAACCACCCAGGGACTCACACTTGCCGGTTCAGCCGACGGCGGGATGACCGCGAGCGCGGCGGACGGCACCACCGCCTACACCGCCAGCGCCCCCATCATGTGGGATTCCACCACCACAACGGCCGGCCCGCAGCCCGCGTCCATGCATCTGGACGACGCCACGTCCACCACTCCGGCGCCCCCCGACGGGCCGGCGCCGGGAGCCGACGTCGCGCCGGTGACCATGACGACCACCAGCAACAGCCTCACCCTCACACCCGACAACTCCATGCTCACCGGCACCGGCACCACCTGGCCGGTGTACATCGACCCAGGTGTACTACCGAGCGAGACCACCAACCACTACTTCGAAGCCCAGCACGGCTGCAACTCCTCCTCCGCCAGCTCCCACGAGTACGACTACCCGCAGCGCTTCGGCGAAGGAGTCGGCTACCAGCGCTATGCCTCGGCCAACGGCGACTGCATCGGCGCCGAGCGCGCGTTCTACCAACTGGACACCAGCAACCTCAACAGCAGCATGGACATCATCAAGTCGGAGCTGCATCTGACGGAGACCTACGCCGAGGCCTACAGCTGTACACACACGGCGCCCCTCACCCTCAAGTGGACCGGAGGCATCTCCTCCGGCATGTACTGGGACACCCAGCCCAGCGTGGTCTCCACCATCGCCACGAAGAATCCGTCCAGCGCCTACAACGGCGCCTACGCCAGCCAGCCCACCAGTTGCGGCGATCAGGACGTCGTCTTCACGGTGACCGACAAGATCGCAAAGATCGCTTCAGACAACGACTCCACCTGGACGGTGGGCCTGTACGGCGACGAGGACTCCTCGAGCAGCGACATCGACTTCATGCGGTACTCCACCAACCCCTACATCCAAACCACTTACGACATCCCACCGGATACTCCTACCAGCGAGACCACCACGCCCGACGCGCACAATCCCTCCGGTGCCAACTGCGGGAGCAGTAAGCGCGGTTGGATCGGCCAGACGACGCTGAACGGCAACACCAGTGACATCACGCTCAACGCCAAGCTGACCTCCAACGTCAAGGGCGAGAACGTCAAGGCCGACTACACGGTCTGGGACGACCAGACCGCCAACAGCAGCGGAAACGCGGCTACCGTCGCAACACCGAGCAGCAGCTACGTCGCCTCCGGCACTACGGTGCACATCGACATCGGCACCACGGTGGAGGACGGCCACCAGTACGGATGGCAGGTCCGCGCCTACGACGGAACCCTGTATTCCTCCTGGAACAGTCCATGCGGCTTCAAGGTCGACCTGACCCCGCCGTCCCAGCCCTCGGTGACCGCGCCGAGTGCCGTGTTCCCGCCCGCCGGAAGCAACCAGGCACCCACCGGGTACGCCGGCCAGACCAGCACCATCACCGTCACCAGCAGCGACCCCACGCCGACCGGATGCACCCGCGGCACCTGCCTGTCCAGCGACGTCTGGCGGTTCTGCTACGCACTCGACGCGCAGCCGGCCGTCAATTGCCCCGACTACGTCACCGCGACCACCAACTCCAGTGGCACACCGAGCGCGTCCATCCCGCTGGACCCGACGACATGGGGCACTCACACCCTCTACGTCGAAGCCCAGGACCACGCCGGGAACACCCAGGCTCTACCGACCACCTACACCTTCTACGCTCCCTGGAACCCGGCCACCAAGGTCGCCGCAGGCGACCTCAGCGGAGACGGCGTACCTGATCTGCTCGGCACCACCAAGAACGGCGACCTCACGCTCCTGCCGGGCAACACCGACGCCGGCAACTCGCCCGCCCTCGCCTCCACCGCGTCCCAGAGCCCTGACGGCAAGAGCGGCTGGAACAACTACCTGATCACCCACCGCGGCAGCCTTAAGCAGGACGGCCTGGACGATCTGTTCGCCTACAACAAAAGCAGCCACAACCTGTACGTCTACAAAAACGACGGCGCCATCTCCTCAGGCACTCCGGGCCACTTCACCAACACCGCGGACGTCTACGGACCGCTCGACAAACCCCAGTGCCTGCCCACCGCGGACAACGCCACCAACTGCGCCACGTACAACGCGGCCGACTGGTCGTCGGTGACCCAGATGATCGCCCCCGGCGACGTGTACGGAACCGGCTACCCCGACCTGATCACGATCGAGAACAAGCAACTCTGGCTCTACAAGGGCTCCGCCCAGGACAGCAGCTACTTCGGACCCGCAACCGGCGGCACCACCAGCACCACACCCGTACTGCTCGGCACCGGCGACTGGTCCCACTTCACCCTCATCGCACCCGGAACCGTCAACAGCACCCCCGCGCTCTGGGCCCGGGACAACAACACCGGAACCCTCTACACCTTCCCCCTTACCGCTGACAGCAACGGCCTGCCCCCGCTGCTGACAGCGCCCACATCTTCCGCGCTCACTTCCGGGCTCACCGCCGCCGACGGCACCAGCCTGTGCGCGGACGACTCCCACTCCGCCACCCAAAACGGCAACAAGATCCAGATCTGGGGCTGCAACAACACCCACGCCCAGTCCTGGACACCTGCCGCGGACGGCTCGATCCGCGTACTCGGCAAGTGCCTGGACGTCACCCACGGCGGCACCACAGACGGCACCCTGATCGACCTGTGGACCTGCAACGGTACCGGCGCCCAACAGTGGAAGCTCGGCTCCAACCATTCGCTGCTGAACCCCGGATCGGGCGAGTGCCTCGACGACCCGAACTCCTCCACCACCAACGGAACTCAGCTACAACTGCACACCTGCAACGGCACCGACGCCCAGAGCTGGACCTCCAGCACACCGAGCAACTGGGCCAGCGACGCCGCCACCGCTCTGCCCGTCACGCTCGCGGCCAGTGACTACCCGACCGTCGCCTCACCCGGAAACCTCAACGGAACCACCGCGGGCTATCCCGCCCTCTACGCCACCACACCCGCCGGCGAACTCATCGAATACCCCGGCGCCGCTCCCGACACCAACGGCACAGCCACCTTCGGCTCCCCCGTGACAGTCGGCTACTACAACACCGCGAACGCCGCCTGGCCCCTGAACGACGACACCGACCGCACCGCAGCCGATTCCATCGGCACCAACGACGCCACCCTCAACGGCGCCGCCGCCTGGACCAGCGACTCAACCCGCGGAACGGTCCTCAGTCTGGATGGAACCACCGGCTATGCCCAAAGCACCTCCAGCGCCCTGCCCACCGGCACCCACACCGACCCCACCGACGGCACCACCACCGACAACAACAGCTTCAGCGTGTCCGCTTGGGTCAAGCTCAACAGCCTGACCGACAACTCCACCTTCGTCTCCCAGTCCGACAGCACCGGCAACGCCAACGCCTACCAGCTGTACTACTCCTCCGGCTCCCAGAAATGGGCCTTCGACCGCCACGACGACGACACCACCGGAACCAACTTCACCGCCGTATACGGCGCCAAAGCCACCACCGGCACATGGACCCACCTCGTCGGCGTCTACGACGGCCCCACCAACACCCTCAACCTCTACGTGAACGGCACCCTCACCGCGACCAAGACGTTCGCCGGCACCCCCTGGAACGCCACCGGCCCCGTTCAGATCGGCCGCCGCCTCTACCAAGGCACCTACGGCGAATACGCCGACGCCGACATCAGCGACATCCAGCTCTACGACACCGCACTCCCCCCATCCGAAATCAGCGCACTCGACTACGATCAAACCCCCTACACACAACTCAGCTAAGCACCCACACCGGCGAGCCCCGGCTCCCCCACAGGGCCACCCTGTTCAGCCGCGCACAGCAGGCTGCAGGGTGTCGGTCGGCAGGGCGACGAGCTGCCGATCCCTGGAAGCCGTAGGGGCGCAGGAGCGCGGCCTGGCGGGGCCGATGCCGTGGAGGGCATCGATGGGCAGGGGAGCGAGCCAGTCGGCGGCCTGTACCGGGGGCGACGGCGAGCACGCCTCCGGGGCCGGTGATCCGGCCGGAGGCGCTTGCGGCGACCGCAATGGTGGGCCCGATCGGTCGAGCCTGCGCTCCTGCCTCCGTCCCGCTCCAGCCCGGCCGGTGTCCGTGCCGCGCGCAAAGCAGCGAGCCGAAGACCACACGGCGAGTGCCAACGGGAGCGGCCACAGTCAGGACGATGCCTCCGGCGGGGGATCGGCCGGGCACCGGGATGGAGGAGGCACCGTTCCGGACTGCGGGTCCGTAGGGGCGTACGTGGGGCCGGGCGACCTTCGCCGTCTCACTGGCGCCCGTGGCGGACGCCGCGCTCTGTCGTAATGCACTCCGTGCAGAAGCCCCGACGGGATCGTTCCCGACGGGGCTTCGCCATGTCACACGACATCACGCGGAGCCAAGCAGGGTTCAGCATCGACGGCGGCCGCTACGTGACTCTCCCACGGGCATCCGGCATACCACTTGGCCTGCTCTGCAGAACACAGCGCATCAACCCTCCAGCCGACAGAGTCCGCTCAGTTGCCTGGCGGGCCACGTCGTCCGTCATGGCTGCGATCGCCCATTCAGCGTTTCCGAGAACAACGCTGGAAGGCAGACTGCTTGACGGGCCGAACGCGTCACGCGTGCACGCACAGTCGACTTCACGCTGATGCCCCGGCGGGGCCTCGATCTATCACCGGCGCTGTCACGCGTCTGTCACCCGCTACGCCGACGCCCCCGGACCGCGACGCCCTGACCTGCCACAACTCGCCCGGTACGGACTGACCTGGACGCCCGAAGACGCTCTCTACAGCCTGTGCCATGTGGTACCGCGGCCCACTCACTAGCACCACGTACCGCTCATCAAGATCCGGACCAGGCGCGGACCGACTCAGCCTGGCACTCGATGTTCCCGCTCATTTATCACAGGTCAAAAGCGAGGTCAGGCGTGTACTACCAGCAGACGAAGAATCTTCTGGTGTCGTACTCGCCGAAGAAGCTGGGCTTCTTCTAGACACCAGAAGAGGGGCGCCTGACCAGGACAGACACCTGGCAGGCGCTGTGTCGCACCGGACGCGGTCGGCGTGCCGGATTCGGCTGGGCCGACGGGGCGTGAGCCGGGGCGGCTCGCTCCCTGGGTGGGGGAAGAGAGCCGGTAACGGTCAAGTGCGGTGTCTGATTAGCTGGTTCCGCCGTTCCATCTGCCCGATCCAGGAGTACGACCATGAGCGATACCGGTCCGGACGCCACTCTCATCGTGGGGCTGCACGGGGTGCTGGACCAGTATTCCTGGATCGACCAGGTGAACGCCGAGTTCGACCTCGACGAAGACATCTTCAGCCTCGCCGTGAAGCGGGCCTCCGCCTACGGCTGGAGTTCCACCGCCCTGACGGACAAGCCCGCGGACAATCTCTGGGACCACAACGACGCGGGCGGTGACTGGACACAGGACGGGCGGGTCCGGCAGCTGGCCTGGTTGCAGTCGTCGCTTCCCCGGCCTGTGCACACGGGCAGGAAGCAGCGCGCCCGGCGTCTGCCGATCCTGCCCGTCATCACCGTCCTCGCGGACGCGCTCCACCGCATCGGCACGATCCGCCTCACCGGCACACACGCCCTCGTGCCGCTGCACCGGGCCGGAGACGCCCGCATCGAACTCGACGAAGCGGCCGACTGGTTCGCCCTCGCGGACCCGGCCGGCGCGACCTCTCTGACGGTCACCGTCTCCGCGCTGCCGTCGGCGGATCTCGCCGTGCGAGGCACCGAGATCCGTGAGGCGGCGCTCGAACGCACCTACCAGCATGTGAAGATCAAGCCGCTCAAGCCCGCCGAGACGACGACTCCGGGGCTCGCCCGCCCCCTCGCCGGTGTGGTGCAGGCCGAGGGCTTGCGCCAGGCGCTCACCTACCGCTGCGACGTGCGCGAGTGGTCCACGGACGTGGCCGCGTGGATGACGGAGGTATTCGCGGACTCCGTCCGGGCGGTGACGGGACTTTCGGGCCCGGTGCTCATCACGGTCTCTTCCGCGATCTGAGCGCCGGACCCGCACGCAGCGGCGTCTCGCTCGGGGCGATGTACGACTCCCTGTCCGCGCCATCGATCCGCTCGTGCGGGAACTTGCCCGACCGATGCCCGGCGTGCCGGCCTGCCTATGAGTCCGTGTCCCAGTTGCACTTGGAGGCGAGCATCTTCTTGAGCTTCGCGTCGTTGTCGCCGGTGAGTTCGGGGCGCCAGGTTTCCAGGTCCCAGGTGGGGCCGCCGAAGTGGCCGCCGCTGGTGTTGGGGTAGGAGAACTCCGCGTGGCACATCAGTTGTTGGAAGGTCGAGTTCAATTCCGTCTGGGTGGCGCCGGGGAACATACGGGTGTTGGACCACACCTGCCGCCAGTCCTCATCGAGGTCACTGGCGGCGTCGTCGGTCCCCGAGACGGTCTTGAACGCGGCGGGCGTCGGGGTGACGTGGACGGACGTCAGGCGGCTGTCGCTCCAGTTGACGTAGACCTCGGTCTTGGTCACCCACTTGGTGTTGGTCGTGCCGCCGTAGCCGATGCACGCCGTCTGGCATGACTCGAAGGCGTCGGACTGACCGCCGCTCCACAAGAGGTACTTGCCCGACTGGAAGTCCTGCCGTACGCCGTTGTTGTCATCGACGTTGCCGCCGACGTGTCCGGCGTCGTACTCGTCGCTCGTGGGATAGCCGTACGACCCCGCTTCGTACCCGTACTGCCCCCACCACCAGCCGATGTTGCCGTGCACCGCGTGCGCTCCGGTGCTGGGCGACCAGTAGACCGTGGCGTTCTGGAACTGCTGGCGGACGCCGATCCCGTCGGGGTTCTTCAGCTCGTCGGTGAGCGGGTATCCCATGTAGCCGCCCTCCCAGCCGTGCTGCGCCCACTCCTGGCCGATGAGACCCCACACGGCGTGCGCCCCGGTGCCGGGGCTCCAGTAGATCGAGCCGTGCTCGAAGACCTGACGGCGGCCGGCGCCGTCGGGAAGGCCGAGTTCGTCGCTGGTGGGGCAGCCGAGGGACTGCTGCATGCCGGGTGTCTGGGTGTACTCGGTCCAGATGGCGCCATCGACCGAGTGGGTGCCGCAGAAGGTTTCCGCGGATGCGGGGGTGGAATGGACGCCCACCAGCAGGAAGGCGCAGGCGGCGGATGTGGCGAGGAGCCGTGAAACGGCCGTTCCGTTCATGGACAGCAGTATCCGGGACGCGGATGGGGCGGGCTGCGGGAGAAATCGCCAGAGTTCGGGGCACCGTGGCATCGCCACGGCCGGCCTCGCCCGTCGCGGACGTCACGGTGGCCGTCGTACGACACAGGCCCCGCCAGAGCGGGCCTGGCGGGGCCTGTGTCGTACAAACGCTGCTGTTGACGCCGTTGTGGTGCCGTTGCTCAGGAGGTCGAGGCGACGAGCACGTGTTCGGCGCCCAGGGTGTTGGCCGGGGTGTCGGTGTACATGGTGGTCTCGCCGTCGGAGCGGCGGATGACGAGGTCGTCGGTGCGGCCGTTCTCGGTGAAGTCGCCGGTGGTCATGGTGGCGACCCGGGCCCAGCGCTCGTTGGGGTTCTGGATGCGCCGCTCGGCGCCGAGGCCGGACGTGCCGGTGCCGGCGTAGTTGTCGAGTTCGCCGTCGGTCCAGCGGACCATGAGGTCCCACTTCTGGCTGCCGGAGAACTCACCGCTGGTGAGCAAAGTGGCGTTCTTCCACGTGCCGTTGGGAGCCTTGAGCTTGTGCTGCTGCCCGAAGGTGCCGGCGCCGACGTTGGTGTAGAGGGTGAGGCTGCCGTCGGCCCAGCGCACGATCAGGTCGGAGACGTAGCGCGAGCCGCCGAAGCGGCCGGCGCTGATCTGGATCGCGTTCTTCCAGGTGGCGTTGGGTTTGATCATCCGGGTGCCGGCCCATTTCAGCCCCTTGGTGCCGACGTCGCCGTACAGCGTGACCTCGCCGTCCGTCCAGCGGACCAGCAGGTCGAACCGGTCGGTGCCGGTGAAGTCGCCCGCGGTGATGGCCTTGGCGTTCTTCCAGGTGCTGTTGGGGGGCAGGAGCTGCCGCTCGGCGTCGTAGCCGCCGTGCCCGTTGCCGGGATAGAGCGAGACCTCGCCGTCGGTCCAGACCACGAGCAAGTCGCTGTGGCCGGTGCCGCGGAAGTCGCCGGAGGCCGTCAGCCGGGCGTTCCTCCAGGTGCTCGCCGGTCCGGGCAGCCGAGGGTCCGTCGTCCCCGTGTAGGGCGGCTTCTTGCCCAACTGCTGGTGGGCGGCGGCGTGTTGGAACAGGTCCTGGGCGTCCTTGCCGTAGACCGGGGCGTACGTCACCCAGTCGTCGTTGGCGTCGTTGCCGCCGCCGTTGTATCCGCCGGTGCTGCCGATGACGTTGCCCTTGCCCGTGGCGCTGTCGTAGCCCTCGATCCACGGGCCGCCGGAGACGCCGCCGTAGAAGCCCTTGCAGGTCATCCGCAGCTGCCGGTATCCGGGCAGCTGGGAGGTGCTGACGGGGCAGCGGATCGGCGTGTGGCCGGGGTTGACACTGCCGGAGCCGGGATAGCCGATGACGGTGACCTTGTGGTGGTAGCCGCTGGTGGGGGTGAAGGTGAGGGCGCCCGTGACGTCCTCCACCTTGCCGCGGCTGTTGGCGTCGACCTGCGCGAAGGCCAGGTCGAGGTCGGAGGCCGCCGACTTGGTGTTCGCCGTGTAGCGGGGGTCCGTGTAGACCTGGAGGACCGGGAACACGCCGAACGGCTGCTGGGCGGCGGCCTTGCCACCGCGGTACTGCGGGACGAAGACGCGGTGCGTGGCCTTGCTCAGGCCGATGCCGCAGTGTCCGGCGGTCAGCACGATGTCCTTGGCGGCCGTGTGCACCACGCTGCCCGTGCAGTAGGTGTTGCCGCCGAGCGGCTTGCCGTCGAAGAAGAAGGTGCCGATCATCGGGTGGCCGCCGAAGTGCTGGGGCTGGGGCGTGCCGGGCGGCGGCGAGGCGTGGCCGGCGGCGCTCTGCGCGCGGGCGCCGCGCCGGGGAGCGGCCGGGGCCGACGGAGCGCCGAACGGGACCGCGTCGGCCATGCGGTCCGCCGTCCAGTACTTCTCTTCGGCGCCGAGATCCGGTGCGTCCGAGGGGGCGGCGGCCGATGACGCCGATGGTGCGGGTGCGTGCGCGGCCGACAGTGCGGGCGGGTGCGGCTCCGACGCCGCCGGGAGAGCCGTGCCGGGGGCCGCGAACGCCGGCACGGCGCCGGGTATGCCCGCGCACAGTCCGAGCGTGAGCGCCGGAACCCATCTGTACCTGGAACGCAACACGGTTTCTTTCCGTCTTGGAGGAAGCCGAACGGTACGCGCTACCCGATCACCAAGGTCGCACACATGTTCGGCACTAGGAAGATCAGCATATCGAGCGGCGGGTGACGCCGTCTGACACCGCGTGGAAAGACAGACAGGGCACAGGCGATGGACGGTCTCCGCAAGAGCGCGTGGGCGGCGCTCCCTCTCCTCTTGCCCCTGCTGGCGGCCGGGCCGGCTTCGGCCTCGCCGTCGACGCCCTCGCTCACGTACAACGCTGTCAGGTCGGTGCGGCCCGGCGACACGCTGACGGTGGCGGCCCGGCGCGGCGAGGCCGCGTACGGCGACACCCTGCACTCGTCCGCGTTCGTCGCGACGGGCAGGCTGCGCATGATGGACCCGCTCCTGATCGCCACGGTCACCATCGCCTGCGACACCCGGCCCGGCACCTACCCGGTCCTGCGGCGCGGCGCCGGCGACGTGGGCCCGGACGAACACCCCTTGCGCTGGGCGCGGGTGCGCGTCCAGCCGGCCGACGAGGGCGCGCGCCGGGCCTGCCGCGACAAGGTGAAGCGGCTGCCCGCGCCCGACCTGGAGGAGCGCTGGGCTCCGGGCGACACCTGGCCCCAGTCGGAGTGGGACGTGCGGACCTTCCGGGCCGGCAGCCGGATCACCATCACCGACAACGACGACGAGGGAGCGGACGGGGACATCAGTCTCACCTCCCGCGCGTTCGCGGACCGCCCCGTCCTGCGCGGCGCCCGAGCCGTCCTGACCGCCACCACCACCCTCAGGTGCGGGACGGCGCCCGGTCTGTACGTCGTCTACCGGCACGACGCCGGGCAGAGCGGTCCGGGCAAGCCGTGGGCGCGCTTGCGCGTCGCCGCCGCAACCGCCGGCACCGGCGCCTTTGCCGCACCCACCGCAGCCGGCAGTGCCTGCCCCACCGATCAGGCGGCCGCCCGCCCCACCGGGGTATCCCGCACCAGCATGGTGGCCTGGATCGCGGGCGGCGTCTTCCTCGCCGCCGCGGCGGGCACGGCGGTCTTCTGGTGGGCCCGAAATCGCCGTGTTACGCGGGGAGTTGGGCGAGACGGTGCGGTGACTCAGCGAGGGGCGTAGGCCAGGCGCTCGAAGGGCCAGGCGCGGGCCAGCCAGTCGCTGACGACGCGGCGCAGGCCGGCGTCGAGGAAGGCGTGGTCGGCGCGGACCCAGGAGCGGACGTCGATGACGCCGGGGTCCCGGTGTGAGCCGTATATGTAGACGCAGCCGATGACGTCGTCGCCGGGCACCGACAGGACGGTGTAGGTGAAGCCGACGCGGCGGTCGAAGTCCTCCGCGTGCCGCCGCAGGTCGTCGAGGTCGGCCGCCAGGGACATCCCCTCCGAAGGGGGCCAGGAGCCGTCGGCGAAGTCGGCGCCGGC
Organism: Streptomyces sp. NPDC043952; assembly: GCF_056435325.1. Classification (NCBI taxonomy): domain Bacteria; kingdom Bacillati; phylum Actinomycetota; class Actinomycetes; order Kitasatosporales; family Streptomycetaceae; genus Streptomyces; species Streptomyces sp. NPDC043952. The sequence goes on along the minus strand of NZ_JBWKES010000010.1, from coordinate 203,731 downwards.
CCGGATGTGGGCGATGCTGGAGGTCCAGGCGGCGTGATCGGCTCCGTTGTGCCGGGGGCCGAGGGGTTCCAGGCGGAAACGGTCGGTGGCGGGTGGGTCTGGTACGACGAAATCGGCGGCCACGAGGGGCTGGGCGGGTGAGGTCACCGCGGGAGGCTACCCCCGGACCTCGGCCGGCCTCCCGCGAATATCGGCGCGGGGCGGCTTCGGCGGGCCGTTCGCGGGCCTTCGCCGCCGCGGGGAACGGCCGACCGGCGCCGCGGGGAACGGCCGACCGGCGCCCGCCCGTCGCAGCGAGGAGCGGCCGACCGGCATCCGCCCGTCAACGCGGGGAGCGGCCGACGTGCATCCGCCCGTCAATGCGGGGAGCGGCCGACGTGCATCCGCCCGGTGCCGCGGGGAGCGGCCGACCGCCATCCGCCCGGCGCCGCGGGGAGCGGCCGACCGACAACCGCCCATCACCGCGAGAAGCAGCCGACCGACAACCGCCCATCACCGCGAGAAGCAGCCGACCGACAACCGCCCATCACCGCGAGAAGCAGCCGACCGACAACCGCCCGACACCGCGAGAAGCAGCCGAACGCCGTCCGCGCCAACTCCCGCCATGGGTCGCCACGTTGACCGGCCGGACGTGCTCGTCTTCTCCTGATGGTGTGTAGGTACGGGGCGCTCGCGGTTGGACTTCCGTGCCGATTCCGGTTTTCCGGTGATTCGGGCTCCGGGCGGCGTGAGGTTGTGCACTATGGGTCCCCGCGGGCGGGGTGCGGGCAGTCCCCCATGCGTAGAGGCGAGGAGCAGACGTTGACCAGGCGGATAGCAGGCGTTCCGGGGCCGGACGAGGGCGGGAGCGGTGGTGACAGGGCGGGCCGCCGGGGCACCGTGCGCTATCTCAAGGACGAGGCCGTGCCGTCCGCGCCCCGGATGCTGCTCGGGCACGCGCTGCGCAGCCGACGTCACCATCTCGGACTGAAGCAGGACGAGGTGGCACGGCGGCTGGGCTGTTCCTCCTCGAAGCTCAGCCGGATCGAGAGCGGCATGCACCACTTCAAGGAGAAGGACCTGCTGGGGCTGTTCGTGGTGTACGAGATCACGGGCGAGGAGGAGCAGACCGTCCTGCTCGAACTCGCCGAGATCGCCAACCAGCCCACCTGGTGGCAGGAATGGTCGACCGTGGCGCAGCCGTACCTCCAGGCGGTGATCAGCTTCGAGGACATGGCGACGCGCATCAAGGCGTACAGCAGTGATCTGCTGCACGGCCTGGCGCAGACGCCGGCGTACGCCGAGGCTCTGATCAGGCGTGGCCGGGGCGAGCGCGGCACCCACGATGCGCTGCTGGCGCTGCGCAACGAGCGCCGGGCGCGGTTCGAGGCCGCGCCGGGCAAGAAGCTGATCCTCGTGGTCCATGTGGCCGCGCTGCTCAACCGCGTCGGTTCCCCAAAGATCATGGCCGACCAGATGGAGCATCTGGCCGGCCTGTCCGAACGGCGCAACTACCAGCTGCGGCTGGTCGATCCGGCGCGCCACTACAACCTGCCGGTCGAGCTGGGCACCACGACGATCTTCGATTTCGAGGGCCGGGTGCCCAAGGTCGCCTACGCGGAAAACCTGGACGGCTGCCTGTTCATCCAGGACGAGGACCTGGTGGACCACCGGGAGGTCGTCTTCGACGAGTTGCGGTACAAGGGGCTGGGCCCGGCCGCGGCGCGGCGCAAGCTCAATGACCTGGCGCGCATGTACCGCAAGTTCCAGAACCCTTGAGTGCGCGCGCCGCGTCCGTCACGGCTTGCGGGCGACTCCCGCGTAGAGGGACACCTGGCGTTCGCTGAGGACACCGGGGCCGCTGCCGGGCTGCGGATGCCACTGGTGGGCCAGGACCACGCCGGGATCCACCAGTTCGAGATCCTCGAAGAATCGCTCCACCTCCGTCCGGCCGCGCACCTGGACGGGGGTGCCGGCCGCCGTGTAGGTGTCGATGATGGCCTGCCAGGCGTCGGGGTCGAATTCCCCGGTGCAGTGGCTCAGGCTCAGGTAGGAGCCCGGCGGCAGCGGGTCCAGGAGGCTTCGGACGATGTCGTACGGCTGCTGCTCGTCGGTGACGAAGTGCAGCAGGGCGTGCAGGCTGAGGGCGACCGGGCGTTCCAGGTCGAGGATGTTCCTTTCCCGCACGGCGGCCCAGACCTCCTCGGGCCTGGTGGCGTTGGCCTGGACGTAGGCCGTCCGCCCCTCCGGGGTGCCGTCGAGCAGCTCGTCGGCGTAGACGAGCACGATGGGGTCGTTGTCGACGTAGACGACCCGGCAGTCGGGGGCGATGCCCTGTGCCACGTCGTGCAGGTTGGGCGCGGTGGGGATGCCGGTGCCCACGTCGATGAACTGCCGGATGCCCTGTTGTGCGAGGTAGCGGACGGCTCGGTGCATATAGGCCCGGTTGACCCTGGCGACGGTCTCGATCGCGGGGAAGACCCGGATCACCTCCTGGGCGGCCTCCCGGTCCACGAGGTAATTCGTCTTTCCGCCGAGGTAGTAGTCGTACATACGCGCACTGTGGGCCTTGTCCTGCCCTAAGTCCGTGTCCGTACCGTCCTGCCCTTGCGTAGGCACCGGCTGTTCTCCCACGGCACACCCCCAGGTATCCGCTGCTCATCCGCCCGTGTGAGGGACGGAATGCATGTGCATTATCCCTATCCATACTGGCCGGATACCGGCGATGTCCAGAGCTGCCCGAATTCTTTGATGGAGCGTCAGAAAGCTTTCACGCCTGGGCGAGTCGGCCGGTCCGGGTGCCGGAGGCCGCGAGGGCCCCGGCCGGCCGGGCGTGCCGTTCGCGGATGCGACGGCACGCCCGGTGGCGACCACGGTCGCCTCAGATGTCACCGTGGCGCACGGCGGTCACGAAGGCGACCGCGGCGGCCGTGGAAACCTCCACTACACGGCCCTCGCGGACCTTCGAGTCGTCAAAGAGCACCTGCGCGCCCGTCGGTTGTGCGACCTCGACGCACTCCCCCTCCGGGTAACTGTGCGAACTCTTGCGCCACACCACGCCGGCGCTGTCCGCGTCCTGCCGTGTCCTGTACATCGGCTTCCTCACCGAACGACCTCCTGCGGTGAACGAACTCCCCGTCGCCGAGATGCACTTGCATCTCGCCCGGCGAGGTCAGGATCACCCCGGAGCCGGTGATGTATGCACGCTTAAGGCAATAATGTCTCAATTCAACCGTTGCTCGCTCATGCAAGTGCAGCCAACGGCACACCGGTCGACCGCGCCGCCGGCGCGCGTCCCGGACAAGGCCGCGCGCCGGCGGCGGGAATTCGCACGCGGGCCGCCGGGCGACTGTCATCCGGCAGCCCGATCAAGCCCTTCAGCAGGGGTGATCGACTGAGCCACGGCACGCGCACACCCGTCGGCCGAATCGAACGGAAGGCATGAGGGAGGGACCAACTGCGCGCCGGGAAAGAGGCATTGTCGAGGTCCTACGCCGACCCTGCGTTCGGGAAGAGGGAGATGCGGCGCCTGCGCGCGCCTAGCGTCATTTCCGCAGGAGACCGAACAACTCCCCTGGCCGAGCTCCAGGCAAGAACGAGCACGTCCCCAGAGCCCAGTGGAGCCCAGCAATGTCCGATACACGCGACCGCCCGCTGACGGGTCCGACCCATATCGGCGTCGTTCTCGAACAAGTGCGCCGACAGGCGGGCATCCGGCACGAGATCCTGGCGCACCGGACCGGCGTCGGCGTCGACTACCTCACCGGTGTCCTCGTCGGCGCCCGCTTCCCGCCCCGCCGCTTCATCCTCCGGTACGCCCGCGCCTGCGGCGCCGACGCGCAGATCCTGCTGAAGGTCTGGGAGGACGAACAGGCGCGGCTCTCGGCGGAACCGGATCGCAGGAGCGGGGAACGCCCGCCTTCCGGGCGCGCCTGACCGCGGCCGGAAGCCACGCATGGGGGCCGCCCGGAGCCGCGGCGCACGTTCCGGACGCCGCGCCACCCCTGGGACGAGCACCATCGTCAAGCCGCCGGCCCCTCCGCCGCCCGCTCCGGTGCGCCCGGCCGGTCCCGCCAGGCCATGGGCAGGGCGAGGACGATGAGGGCGGCGGTGCACACGAACCCCCAGGAATAGCCGACCTGTTGGGCGAGGAGGCCGAAGCAGACGGCGCCGACGCCCATCCCGGCGTCGTAGGCGATGTTCCACAGGGCGCTGACGGTGCCGTAGCCGGAGGCGGGGACGCGGGAGTACATCAGGGTGATCGTGGAGTTCTGGGCGATGCCGAAGCCGATGCCGAACACGGCGACGCCGGCGACGACCGCGACGGCGCTATGGGTGGCCGCCGTGACGAACATGCCCGCGGCGGACACCGCGAGCGCCGGGAACACCAGCCGGGCCGAGCCCTTGCGGTCGCCCAGGCGGCCGGCCACCAGGCGGGCCACGGCCGCCCCGGCCGGCTGCACGAACAGGGCCACCGCCACCAGTCCCGCGGACGCCGAGGGCACGGCGAGCGGCAGGAAGGTCACCACGATCCCGGCGGCCAGCGCCGTGACCGCGAACAGGACGGCGGGCCGGGATATCGCGGGGTCGCGGACGCCGTCGAGGAGGCCGATCCGCCGCCCGGCGATGTACTCCTTCTCCGGCAGTGCGGGTATCGACAGGATCGGGGCCAGCGCGCACACACCGGCGGCCACCCCGACCGGCGCGTATCCCACCTCGGAGACCAGCCAGACGCCGAGCGGCAGCCCCAGCAGCGAGGGCACGCCCGAGACGACGCCGACCAACGCCAGCCCCTCGCCCCGGCGTTCGGAGGGGATGAAGGACGCGGTCAGCGCTCCGCCCGCGACGACGGTGAGGGCGAAACCCGCGCCGCGCAGCAGACAGACCACCGTGATCCAGGCGACGCCGGAGAACAGCGTCAGCGCCAGCGAGGGCACGCCCATCAGCAGCAGACCCGCGCCCAGGGTGGCCCGGTGGCCGAAGCGTTCGATGAAGCGGGGCGAGACGATCTCGCCGGCGACCGTGGCCAGCATCAGGGCGCCCGTGCTCGCCCCGGCGCCGTCGCCGCCGGCCCCCGAGTGCTTGGCGTAGAGCGGGACGACCGACAGCAGCAGGTAGAAGCTCGCCGACGCGCCGAACACGCTCACGAAGCGCAGCAGTAGCGGACGCGACACCAGCGGGGGCCGGTCCCCGAGCCCGGTCGTGGGTGGCGCCGGATTCCGCGGATCAGTGGTGGTCATGGACGCACCCTAGGAAGCGATCAGCTCACCGGTAAGCTCCAATTCCATGTCTTCCGAGTGGTCCAATGCGACTTCGGATCTGCTCCTGGCGATCGACCGTGACAGCGGCGAGCCCCTGCGGTCCCAGTTGGAACGCCAGGTGCGCGAGGCGATCCGCACCGGCCGGCTGCGGGTGGGCGAACGGCTGCCGCCCTCGCGGGAACTCGCGGGCGCGCTCGGCCTGTCCAGGGGGCTGGTCCAGGACGCCTACGCCCAACTGCTGGCCGAGGGCTACCTGGTGGCGCGGGTCGGGTCCGGCACGCGGGTGGCCGCCGGTGCCTGCCCGCCGGCCCTACCGCCGGTGCCCCGACGGCCCGCCGGGCAGCCGCCGCTGCTGGCCGATTTCCGGTGGGGAGTACCGGACTTGGGGGCGTTCCCGATGCCGGACTGGCTGTGGGCGGTGCGGGAGGCGGCGCGCCGGATGCCGGTGGCGGAGCTGGACTACGGCGATCCACGGGGCAGCGCGGTGCTGCGCGAGGTGGTCGCCGGGTACGCGCGCCGGATACGCGCGGCGGCGGCCGACCCCGAACACACCGTGATCTGCTCGGGGTACGCCCAGGGCCTGTCGCTGACCCTGGCCGCGCTCGCCCGCACCGGGGTGCGCCGGGTCGCCTACGAGGATCCCGGCTCGCCCGTCTCCGTCCGGGCGGCGGCGGCCGCGGCGGGGCTGACGGCGGTGCCCGTGCCGGTGGACGAACAGGGCATCGACGTAGAGGAGTTGACGGCGTCCGGTGCGCGGGCGGTCGTCGTCACTCCGGCGCACCAGTGGCCGACCGGGGTGGTGCTCGGGCCCGAGCGGCGGCTGGCCCTGATCGGGTGGGCGGCCGCGCACGACGCGGTGGTGATCGAGGACGACTACGACGCCGAGTTCCGCTACGACCGGGAGCCGGTCGGCGCGCTCCAGGGGCTCGCCGCCGACCGGGTCGTCTCCATCAGCACGGTCAGCAAGTCCCTGGCGCCGGCGCTGCGCATCGGCTGGCTGCTGTGCCCGCCGGCGCTCGCGGACACCCTGGTGTCGGTCAAGCGCGTCAGCGACCGCGGCTCCCCCGTCCTCGACCAGCTGGCCCTCGCCCGGCTGATCGAGTCGGGCCGCTTCGACCGGCATCTGCGCCGGATGCGCGGCGCCTACACGGCCCGCCGCACCGCGCTGGTGGCCGCGCTCGCGGAACACGCGCCCGGCGTCGCCGTGACGGGTCTCGCCGCCGGGTTCCACGCGGTGGCCCAGCTGCGGGAGACGGCGGACGAACGGGCCCTGGTGGCCGCGGCCCGCGCCCGCTCGGTCGGCCTGTACGGGATGAGCACCTGCCGTACCTCGCGGGCGCCGGCCCCGCCCCGGCTCGTGCTCGGCTTCGGCAACGTCGGGGAACGCGCGGTCACCGCGGGGATCGCCGCGATCGGCGACCTGCTGCGGGAGCAGGGGTGATCGAGGGGGCGGACGCCCGGCGGCACGTCCGCGTCGCCGGGCCACCGGACCACCGGGCCACCGGGCCACCGGGCCACCGGGCCACCGGGCCACCGGGCCACCGGGCCACCGGGCCACCGGGCCACCGGGCCACCGGGCCACCGGCAGTCTGCTCGCCGTCTACTTCCGGCACGCCGGGGTGAGGGCGCGGCGCGGCTGGGGGCGGCTCAGGGCGAGTGCCGTCGCCATCGCGCGGGCCTTCACCATGGTCTCGGCGAACTCCTCCACCGGGTCGGACAGGGCGACGACGGCACCGCCGACGCCGTAGCCGACGGAGCCGGGCGTGGCCACGATGGTGCGGTTGACGACGCTGAGTTCGCAGCCGCCGCCGAGGGAGAACCAGCCGATCGCGCCCGAGTAGACGCCGCGCGGGCCCTGTTCGAGGCGGTCGATGATCTCCATGGTGCGCAGTTTGGGCGCGCCGGTCATGGAGCCGGGGGGAAAGGCCGCCCGTACGCAGTCGACCGCCGAGCGCCCCTCGCGCAGGGTGCCGCGGACGGTGGAGACCAGATGGTGGACCTGGGGGAAGGTCTCCACCCCGCACAGCACCGGTACGTGGACCGAGCCGGGCCGGCAGACGACGCCCAGGTCGTTGCGGACGAGGTCCACGATCATCAGGTTCTCGGCCCGGTCCTTCTCGCTGCCCAGCAGGGAGTCCCGCAGCCGCGCGTCCTCGGCGCCGGTGGCGCCGCGCGGCCGGGTGCCCTTGATCGGCTTCGAGGTGACGGCTCCGCCGGGGCCGACGGCCAGGAACTGTTCCGGGGACGCGCTGAGCACGGCCACGCCGGGAAAGTCGAGCAGTGCCCCGTAGGGGACCGGGCTGACGCGTCTGAGGGCGGAGTAGGTGGTCAGCGGATCGACATCGGTCCCGGCGACCGCCATGTTGGACAGGCAGATCTCGTACGACTCCCCCTGGCGCAGCTCCTCCAGGCACTCACCCACCATGCGCAGGTACGCGTCCCTGCTGTGCCGCAGCTCGACCGGTACGGGAGGTGTATCCGGCACCTCGACTTCCCGCACCTCGACTTCCGGCGGGCTCACGGGAGTTCGGGGCAGTGCGCACAGGCGTGCGCCGGCCGACTCCAGCCAGGCGGCGACCTCCGGGTCGTCCGGGTGGCGGCTGAGCCGGAGCAGGTAGCAGGTGTGCTCGGCGTGGTCGATCACCAGGGCGCGGTCGGCGAAGGCCAGGGCCGCGTCGGGGGTTTCGGCGGTGTGCGTGGTCAACGCCCCGAGATCGGACTTGAGTTCGTAGCCGAGGTAGCCGACGTAGCCGAGACGGAACCCGAAGGGCAGGTCGGTGCCGCCCTCGACGCGGCGCGCGGCCAGCTCGGCGTCGAGGTATTCCAGGAAGGTGCCCCGGACCCGCCGCCCACCCGGCTCCACCCGGACGACCTGTTCCGCCGCCCGGTAGGTGACGTACTGTCCGAGCGGGCCGGCGGCGTCGCCCATGAGGGAGAAGCGCCCCTGCCGCGGTGCGCTGCCGCTGTCCAGCCAGAAGCTGTGCCGGGCGGCGGCGAAGAGTTCGTCGTAGGCGGCCTCCGGGTCCGGCGCCCAGGGCAGACGGCGGACATGCAGCCGGTACGGCGGCTCGTCGTCCGGCGCCGGGGCGGGCGCGCGGCGGTGCCAGGCGTGCGTGAGGTCGCGGAAGTTGGCGAGCAGTTCGTGGCCGTACTCCGTGCTGATGGACTCCGGGTGGAACTGGACTCCCCACAGCGGTCTGGTGCGATGCCGGACGCCCATCAGGACGCCATCCTCGGACCAGGCGAGCGCCTCCAGTTCCGCGGGCAGCCCGGTGACGGCGAGCGAGTGGTAGCGCACCACGGCGAACGGCGAGGGCAGTCCGGCGAAGAGGTCGCGGCCGGTGTGGGTGACGAGGGAGAGGCGGCCGTGCCGGGGCTCGGGCGCGTGCCCTACCTCGGCGCCCAGCAGTTGGCAGATGCCCTGGTGGCCCAGGCACACCCCGAGGAGCGGCAGGTCCCACTCCAGGATCGCCCGGCTGCCGATGCCGAAGTCCTGGGGCCGTTCCGGGCGGCCGGGGCCGGGGGAGATCACGACGTTGTCGAAGTCCCGCGGGTCGAGTGCGGACCAGTCGGCGTCGTTGCGGACGACCACCGGTTCGCGTCCGTTCACCTCGGTCAGCAGCTGATGGAGGTTGTAGGTGAAGGAGTCGTAGTTGTCGATGAGGAGCGTGCGCGTCGGCCGTACCGGTCCGCGAGCGGACATCGTCCGTGGGGCGTCGTGGCCGGTCCAGGGAGCGCCGTCGGGCAGCGGTCCGCGGCGATCGCTCGTCGGCAACGGCGCACCGGGCATGAGGGGTCTCCGTCCTTCAGGGGCGATTCGGCGCAGCAAGGTTACGCATTCATAGGGCACTTGGCGGAAGATTTTCCGGCAGTGAGGGCGATCACTCGGGAGAATCGGCGCGGTCGTACCTCTGCCGTGGGCGGGCTGGTCCGCCCCGGAGGCCGGCTCGGGGGACGCCGACGAGCGTTACGAGGACTGCCGCCCGAGTTCCGCCGTGGCCTCGGGCCGGGCCGGGGCATCGGGCAGGGCCATGGCCTCGGGCAGGGCCGGGGCGTCGGGCGCGGACACGCCGGTGCGGAGGCGGCCGAGGCCGGCGGCCGCGGCCAGCAGGGCCAGGGTGGCGGCGCCGACCGGGAGCAGATAGCCGTTCTCGGCGTCGAAGCGCTCCACCGACCAGCCGGCGAGCACGCTGCCGAGGGAGGAGCCGCCGAGGAGACTGGTCACGGCCAGGGTCATGCCCTCGTTGAGCTGGGCACGCGGAATCAGTTCCTGGACCAGGCCCATGCCGGTGATCATGGTCGGCGAGGTGGCCATGCCGGCGATGAACATCAGCGGGACGAGCGACCACAGGCCGTCGGCGAGGGTCAGCGGGAGCATCAATACGGCCATGCCGCCGACGCCCGTCAGGAAGCGCCCGGTGCTGGAGCCGCGCGGGGTGAGCGTCCCGAAGACCAGGCCCGCGAGCGCGGAGCCGACCGCCTGGAGGGCCAGGAGCGGACCGGCCGAGGATCTGTGGTGCAGGGAGTCGGTGAAGGCGATCGTGACCACTTCGAGGGAGCCGAACAGGGCGCCGGTGAAGAGGAAGACGAGCATCATCACCTGGAGGCCCCGGTTGGTGAGCGGGGTACGGGAGGCCGCGGGGCCGGCGGGCTGGACCGGGGGTTCGGTGCCGCGCTGGAGGGAGAAGAGGACCGTGCCGGTCAGGGTCAGGACCAGCGGTGCCACCCGGCCCGCCTCGGGGGCGACGCCGGTGGCCAGGCCCACCACGACGAGGGGGCCGAGGACGAAGCACATCTCGTCCAGGACCTGTTCGAAGGAGTTGGCCACATGCATGCGTTCGTCGTCGGCGCCGTAGATCTCGGCCCAGCGGGCGCGGGCCATGCCGCCGACGTTCGGCGCGGTGGCGGACAGGACGTTGGTGACGAACAGGGTCCAGGTCGGCGCGTGGGCGGCGAGGCAGAGGACCAGGGCCGCCGACATGGCCGCCGACCAGATGGCCGCGGGGATGGCCGTACGGGACTGGCCGTAGCGGTCCACCAGCCGGCCGAGGAGCGGGATGGTGATCAGGGTGGCGGCGAGCGAGGAGCCGCCCACGGCGCCGGCCAGGGCGTAGGAGTGGCGCATCGAGGCGACCATCACCACGGTGCCGACGCCGGACATCGACAGGGCGAGCCGGGCCAGGAAGCCGGTGGTGGTGAAGCCGACGCTCCCCTCGGCGGAGAACAATCTGCGGTACGGGGCGAGCATGTCTCTCCAGGGCGGGGCCGCGGTCACCGGGTGCGCGAAGGGGCTCGGGTCGCGGCACCCTCATCCTCAATGCCCCGCGCTAAGGCCGGAGTTGAGGATAGTGCCTCCTCGGGCACGGGCCACCGGCGCGCCGGTCGGCCTGGCGGCGCGCGGGCAGGACGGCTGCGAGGGACGGCCCCCGGCCGGTGGGCCGGAGGCCGTGCTCGGCGCCGTGATCAGTTCGGTGGCGGGCCGGTCACCTCCACGGTGGCCGGGCGCAGCAGGTGCGGGCCCGTGCGGTAGCCGGGGCGCAGGATCCTGGTGCAGGTCAACTCGCGCGCGTCCGGGGCGACATGGTGGATCAGGGCCTCGTGCCGATCGGGGTCGAACGGCTCGCCCTCCTGCCCGAGGGACTCCAGGCCCACGGCGCCGAGTTGGGTGCGCAGGGTGTCGGCGATGTCCGCGAGGCCGGGGGTCAGGGGCTCGTGGGCGCAGGCGCGCTCGACGGCGTCCACGACGGGCAGGAGGGTGCGCAGGATGTTCGCGGCGGCGATCTCCCGTACGGCCATCCGGTCCCTGCGCACCCGCTTGCGGTAGTTGTCGTACTCCGCCTTCACCCGCTGGAGGTCGGCCGTGCGCTCCTGGACCAGGCACCGCAGCCGCGCGGGGTCCACTGCCTCGGGGAGCCGGCCCTCGTCCATGGTCAGCCCGCCTCCGGCCGGTCGTCGTCGACGATCTCCGCGTCCACCACCTCGTCGTCCTGAGGGGCGGACCCGCCGGACGCCGCTCCCCCGGAACCGGCCGTGCCCGCGGCCTGTTCGCCCTGGGCGCCCGACTGCTCGTACAGCGCGGAGCCGATCTTCTGGGCGGACCGGGCCACTTGCTCGGTGGCCTGGCGGAGGGCGGCGGTGTCCGTGTTCTCGTCCTTGAGCTTCGCCTTCAGCTCGGTGAGCGCGGCCTCGGTCTCGTGCCGCGCCTCGTCGGGGATCCGTTCGGGGTTGTCGCTGATCAGCTTCTCGGTCTGGTAGACGAGCTGTTCGGCCTGGTTGCGGGTCTCGGCGGCCTCGCGGCGCTGCCGGTCCTCCTCGGCGTGCTGCTCGGCCTCGCGGACCATGCGGTCGATGTCGTTCTTCGGCAGCGCGGAGCCACCGGTGACGGTCATCTTCTGTTCCCTGCCGGTGCCGAGGTCCTTGGCGGACACATGCATGATCCCGTTGGCGTCGATGTCGAAGGCGACCTCGATCTGCGGGACGCCGCGCGGCGCGGGCGGCAGGCCGGTCAGCTCGAACATGCCGAGCTTCTTGTTGTACGCCGCGATCTCGCGCTCGCCCTGGAAGACCTGGATGGACACCGAGGGCTGGTTGTCCTCGGCGGTGGTGAAGATCTCCGAACGGCGGGTGGGGATCGTGGTGTTGCGCTCGATCAGCTTGGTCATGATGCCGCCCTTGGTCTCGATGCCGAGGGACAGCGGGGTGACGTCGAGCAGCAGGACGTCCTTGACCTCGCCCTTGAGGACACCGGCCTGGAGCGAGGCGCCGATGGCGACGACCTCGTCCGGGTTGACGCCCTTGTGCGGCTCCTTGCCGGTCAGCTCCTTCACCAGGCCGGTCACGGCGGGCATCCGGGTGGAGCCGCCCACCAGCACCACATGGTCGATGTCGGACACCTTGATCCCGGCGTCCTTGATCGCGTTGTGGAACGGCGCCTTGCAGCGGTCCAGCAGGTCCGCGGTCAGCTGCTCGAACTGGGCGCGGGTCATCTTCTCGTCCAGGTGGAGCGGGCCCTCCGCGGAGGCGGTGATGTAGGGGAGGTTGATCGTGGTCTCCGAGGAGCTGGACAGCTCGATCTTCGCCTTCTCGGCCGCCTCCCGCAGCCGCTGCACGGCCATCTTGTCCTTGCCCAGGTCGATGCCGTAGTTGTTCTTGAACTGCTGCACCAGGTGGTCGACGACGCGCTGGTCCCAGTCGTCGCCGCCCAGATGGGTGTCGCCGTTGGTGGCCTTGACCTCGATGACGCCGCCGCCCATCTCCAGCAGGGACACGTCGAAGGTGCCGCCGCCCAGGTCGAAGACGAGGACCGTCTGGTCGTTCTCCTTGTCCAGGCCGTACGCGAGCGCGGCGGCGGTCGGCTCGTTGATGATCCGCATGACGTTCAGGCCGGCGATCTCCCCGGCCTCCTTCGTCGCCTGCCGCTGGGAGTCGTCGAAGTAGGCCGGGACGGTGATCACCGCGTCCGTGACGTCCTCGCCGAGGTACGCCTCCGCGTCCCGCTTCAGCTTCTGGAGCACCCGCGCGGAGATCTCCTGGGCGGTGTAGCGCTTGCCGTCGATGTCGCCCTGGTCGGGGAAGCGCCAGGAGTGGTCGCCCATGTACCGCTTGACCGAGCGTGCGGTGCGCTCCACGTTGGTCACGGCCTGCCGCTTGGCGACCTCGCCGACCAGCACCTCGCCGTTCTTGGCGAACGCCACGACCGACGGGGTGGTCCGCGCGCCCTCCGTGTTGGTGATGACGGTGGGTTCGCCGCCCTCCAGGACCGAGACCACCGAGTTCGTCGTCCCGAGGTCGATTCCGACCGAACGCGCCATGGTGAATCCTCCCTTGCCGGCTGCTCCCCCACCGGGTTCCCGCGGTCCTCCTCGTCTATCGGGGCCACCTCCGGAGCGCACCTCCGGAGTGTCCCTCGGGGTGCCTCCGGAGCGTCCCGTCGGGGTGCCTCTAGAGCCTGAATAAAACTTGAGCTACCTCATGTCAAGTCTGGTCCGCTTCGGGTGGGCCGTCCAGCGCGCGCGTCCACTCGGTTCCGGTGGCGAGCGCCGCGCGCCAGGGGCGCAGGACGCGGGGCGGCATGCCCACGGCGAGCGCTCCGGTGAGCGCCGTTCCCCTGCGGTAGGCGACGAGGAAGCGGCCGTCCGCCGGGTCGCCGTCCACCACGCGGGCCTCGTCGTGCTCGCGCAGGTGTCCGAACGCCTGGATCCTGAGGTCGTACTGGTCGGACCAGAAGGAGGGCACCGGGGCGAACGGCTCGGCCTGCTCGGGGGCGAGGAGATTGCGGGCGGCGGCCATGCCCTGCTCGGCCGCGTTCGTACGGTGCTCCACGCGCATGTCGGCACCGAAGAGGGGGTTGTGCCAGCGGGCGACGTCGCCCGCGGCGTAGATGCCGGGCGCGGCGGCGCTGTACTGGTCGCAGACCACCCCGTCGGCCAGCCGCAGCCCGCTGCCGTCGAGCCAGTCGGTGTTGGGTACGGAGCCGATGGCGATCAGCACGTCGTCGGCCGGGATCGTGGTGCCGTCGCTGAGCAGCACGCCGGTGGCCCGGCCCGCCCCGGTGGTGATCCCGGCGACCTTGGTCCCGGTCCGCAGGTCCACGCCGTGGTCGCGGTGGACCTGCGCCAGATGGGCGCCGACCCGCTGTCCGACGGCGTGCGCGAGGGGCACGGGGGCGGGTTCCACGAGGGTGACGGTGGCGCCGAGGGTACGGGCCGCGGCGGCGACCTCGGCCCCGAGGAACCCGGCGCCGACCACGACCAGCCGGCCCCCGGCCGTCAGCCGCTCGCGCAGGGCGAGGGCGTCCCCGAGTTCCCGCAGGACGTGGACGCCGGGTGTGCCGCACTCGGGCAGCCGGCGCGGCCGGACCCCGGTGGCGATGATCAGTCCGTCGTACGGCAGGCTCGTGCCGTCGGCGAGGGTCACGGTGCGGGTCGCCGGGGCGAGGGCGGCGGCGGGCACGCCGAGGCGCAGGTCGAGGGCGAGGGCGTCGAGGTCGGCCGGGCGGCGCAGGTGCACCCGCTCGGGCTCCCAGACGCCGGTGAGGATCTGCTTGGACAGCGGCGGGCGGTCGTAGGGCGGGTGCGGTTCGCCGCCGACGAGGGTGAGCGAGCCGTCGTAGCCCGCGCGGCGCAGGGCCTCGGCGGCGGTCAGACCGGCCGCCGAGGCACCCACCACCACGATGCGGCGCGGCGGGGCGCTTGTCACGCCTCCACCAGCCGGATCGCGGCGGCGGGGCAGATCGCGGCCGACTCCCGCACGTCATCGGCGAGTTCGGGGCCGGGGGTGGCGTCCAGCAGCTGTACGACGCCCTCGTCGTCCTGGTCGAAGACCTTAGGTGCGACCAGGACGCACTGTCCGGAGGCGACGCATTTGGGCTGGTCGACTTCCACGCGCATGGGTTCCTCGTTTCCTCGTTCGCGGTGGTGCTGTGAGCTATGCGGGCTGTGTGCCGTGAAGTGCTACCAGGTGACCGGCAGTTCATAGACGCCGTAGACGAAGCCGTCGTGCTTGAACTCCAGTTGATCGACGTCGGTGGCCAACGCCAGAGTAGGGACGCGGGAGTAAAGCGTGCTGTAGACGACCTGGAGTTCGACACGAGCGAGCGGCTGGCCGAGGCACTGGTGGATGCCGTAGCCGAAGGCGACATGGCGCCGGGCGTCGCGGGTGAGGTCGAGCCGGTCGGGGTCGGCGAAGGCCGCGGGGTCCCGGTTGGCGATGTCGTTGGCGAGGATGACGCCGTCGCCCGCGCGGATCAGTTCGCCGCCGATCTCGATGTCCTCCAGCGCCACGCGCCGCCGCCCGGAGTGGACGATGGTCAGGTAGCGCAGCAGTTCCTCGACGGCCGAGGCGACCGTCTTGGGGTCGTCGGCGTCGCGGAGCAGGGCGAGTTGGTCCGGGTCGCGCAGCAGGGCCAGGGTGCCGAGCGCGATCATGTTGGCGGTGGTCTCATGCCCGGCCACGAGCAGCAGGACGCCCAGCTCGGCTGCCTGACGCTGCGTCAACTCGCCGGTGGCCACGCGCTGGACGGCGAGCGCGGAGAGCACGTCGTCCTCGGGGTTCGCGAGCTTGGCGGTCAGCAGGTCGTCCAGGTAGCCGGTGAGCGCCTCGGACGCCGCGAGCAGTTCCTCGCGGGTGGAGGTGCGGCGCACCAGGACGCGGCTGTGGCGCTGGAAGAAGTCGTGCTGCTCGTACGGCACGCCGAGCAGCGCGCAGATCACCAGGCTGGGCAGGGGCAGCGCGAACGCCTCCACCAGGTCGGTGGGGTTGGGCCCGGCGAGCATCTCCTCGATCAGGTCGTCCACGATCCGCTGCACGGCCGGCCGCAGGGCCTCGACCTTCCTGATCGTGAAGGGGGCCGTCACCATGCGGCGCAGCCGGGCGTGTTCGGGGTCGTCCAGGGTGAGGAGGGTGCTGCGGGTCCGGTCCCGCTCCCGCGTGGCGGCGCTGCGGTGGGGGTAGCCGGGGCGCCGGGGGTCGGCGCTGATGCGCGGATCGCCGAGCAGGGCGCGCACATCCTCGTGCCGGGTGATCATCCAGGGGCTGCTGCCGTCCCAGATGCGCACCCGCGAGACGGGCCGCTCGCTCTGGAGCTCCTTCAGGGTGGGCGGCGGATCGAAGGGGCATCCGGCGGCGCGGGGCATGGGGTGCTCGGGGAGCCCGGTCGGCGTGTCCACGACTGTCTCGGTCATCGCTGCCTCCTCGGCAAGAGGGCGCATCCAACACCCCTAACGGCGTTAGGTGCTTCAGGCAACTTTAGGGATCGCGGCGGGCGCGTCAACGGTGCCGGGGGGTTCGCCGTCGCTATCCGGCCACGATGCGATCGAGCAGATCGTCCGCGCGCCGCGCCAGGCCGTGCCGGTCGACCTCGAAGGGCAGCGCCATCGCGATGGTGACGATGCCGTGCAGCGCCGACCACAGCAGCAGGGCGTCCCGTGCGCCGTCCACCTGGGCAGAGCGTGCGGCGGGCAGCGCGGCCAGCGCCTCCTCCCAGGCGCCGAGGACCAGCCAGACCGGGTGGCGGGGCGAGTCCTCGCGGGGGCCGACGATGCGCTCGACGCCGAACATCAGCCGGTAGCGGCGGGGGTTCTCCAGCGCAAAGGCGCAATAGCGGTGGGCCATGGCCCGCAGGGCGGAGCCGGGGGTGTGCGGGGTGCGGGTGTCGCGCGCCTCCCCCAGTTCGGCGACCAGTTGCTCGCAGGCCCGGCGGGTCACCGTCGCGACCAGGTCGGAGCGGTCCTTGAAGTGCAGGTAGACGCTGGGCGCGGAGATGCCGGCCTCGCGGGCGACCGCGCGCAGCGACAGCGACTCCTCGCGGCCCGACTCGGCCAGCAGCCGGGCCGCGGCCGCGAGGATCTCCTCCTTCAGGGCGCCGCCCTCGCCCCACTGGCTCGGGGCGCGGCGCTTGAACGTGTCGGCCACCTGTGCTCCCTCCGTCTTCCGGCTGCCGGGGTGAAGCATTATCGGAGGTGGCCGGATATCCGTCGCCGCGCGTGCCGGCGTCCCGTCGGACCGGAACGCCGGCACCGCCCGGCTCAGGCCCCCCGCACCGCCGTTGCCCTCAGATGCCGGGCGAAGAAGCGGACCGCGCTGTCGGCCTCGAACCGCGGCAGCTCCTTGTGCCGGCCGGAGTTGGCGTGCAGCGTCTTCTCCGTCGAGGCGAAGGCGTCGAAGAGGGCCAGCGCGGACGCGCGCGGGATGTGCTCGTCGTCCCACTGCATGGCGTACTCGACGGGGACGGTGATCCGCCGGGCGGCCCCGGCCAGGGCGTCGGGCCAGTGCAGCCCGAAGACCGCGGCGGTGATCCGGGGATCATCCGCCACGAACGGCACGCCGATCGCGGTGGCCATGTTCAGTCCGAAGAAGCCGACGGGACCGCCGGTGCCGATCTCGGGCAGTTCCTGGAGGGCGTCCAGGGTCGCCCGCCACTCGGGGACGGCCCGTTCGGCGAGGTGGGCGTTGTAGCGGACGACGATCGGGCCCTCCGGCTCGCCCGCCGCCCGCGCCCGGTACAGCGCGGCGATCTCCTGCTCGTCGTGTGCCGTGCGCGGCCGGTCGCCGTGGCCGGGCGCGTCGACGACGGCGGCATGGAAGCCGCCGCCGGTGACGAGCAGCCGGGCGCGGCCCGTCATCGCGGGCCACCTCTTGTGCGTGCCGCCGCCGTGGCCCATGAACACGAGGGGGGCGCGCTCGGGGCCGGACGCGGGCGACCAGAGGACGCCGGGGACGCCGTTCACGGTGAAGTCCCGCTCGATCACGCCGTCGGACGTCGTGTGAGCGGTGAATCGCAATGTCTGCATGGGGTGTTGCCCTTCGGGAGTGCCTGGTCGGCAAGGCGCTCCCGGCGGCAGCTGCGTCAGCCGCCGGACCGTGACGAAGAGGGGAGCGCCCACACGGATACCTCGGTCATGGGTCTCACCTCCTCGCTCGCTCGCACGGTCGCCCGAAAGCTATCAGCCGGGGCGCCGCCCCGCTCCCCCTTTTCCGGCCGGGGCACGCTGCCGCAACGTCCGCCATCCGATCCCTGTGCGTGTCCCCGGAGTTACGGCTCGATAGCATCGGGCCGACAGCCGGAGAACGCCGAATCGATCAGGCCGGGACGGGGATACGCGCCAGTGGTGATGGGTGGGGCAGCACGGCTGCGGGTGCCGGTGGGGGCGGACGCGGAACGCTGGGTCACGCGGGCGGGATGCCGTCGTGTCCTCCTCGTGGTGCACAACGTGACCTCCGCGACCCGCCTGTTGGACGTGCTGCCCCTGTTCGGCGGCGATGTGCGGTTGCAGCTGTTCGCCACGTGCACGGGGTCCTCGCCGTTCCTCGCGGGCGTGCCCGAGCTGCTGACGGGGGTGGGGCTGCCCGTGCTGCCGTGGGAGCAGGCGAAGGAGACCACGTTCGACCTCGCCGTCTCCGCGAGCTACGGCGGCGAACTGGACGAGATCCGAGCCGAGTTGGTGATCCTGTCCCATGGGATGGGCTACAACAAGCGGCTCGCCACCCCCGTCGGCGCCGAACGGCGTTCGTCCTCACCGGTCTTCGGGCTCTCCCCGGACTGGCTGCTGCACCGCGGCCGCCCCCTCGCCGCCGCCACCGTCCTGTCGCACCCCGAACAGCTGGAGCGGCTGCGCGCCTCCTGTCCGCAGGCCGCGCCCACCGCCGTACTGGCCGGGGACCCCTGCTACGACCGGCTCATCGGCGCGCTCCCCCAGCGCGAACTCTTCCGGCGCGCCCTCGGGGTGGCGCCGGGGCAGAAGCTGGTCGTCCTCAGCTCGACCTGGTCGTCACGGTCCCTGTTCGGCGCCCTGGAGGCCGGGGCGGGCGCGGCGGACGACGCGGACGATCTGCTGCCCTGGCTGCTGTCCCGGCTGTCCACGGAGCTGCCGGCCGACGAGTACCGCTCCGTCGCCGTGCTGCACCCCAACATCTGGTACGGGCACGGTCCGGGGCAGGTCAGGTCCTGGCTCGACCACGCCCGCCGGGCCGGCCTGGACGCCGTGCCGCCGCTCGACTGGTGGCGGCAGGCCCTGATCGCGGCGGACTGCGTGCTCGGGGACCACTCCAGCGTCACGTACTACGCGGCGGCCATCGGCGCCCCCGTACTGCTCGGGGCGTTCCCGCAGGACGCGCTCGACCCGCACTCCCCGGTGGCCGCGCTCGGGCGTACGGCGCCCCGGCTGGTCCGGCAAGGCAGCCTGCGGGCGCAGATCGACGCGGCGATCACCGCCCACGAGCCGGACAGCTACGCGCACTTCGCCGAGCAGGCCAGTTCGTCGCCGGGCGAGTCGGCCGGGTTGCTGCGCCGGCTGTTCTACCGGCTCATGGGCCTGCCGGAGCCCGACAGCGCCGCGCTGCTCGACCCGCTGCCGCTGCCGCCCCACCAGCCGGCCCGCCGTACCACGCCCGTGCGGGTCTTCGCCGAGGTGGCCGACGGGCCCACGCCCGAGGTCACGCTGGTACGGCACCCCGTGTCCGGCGACGCCCCCGACCCGGCGGAGGGACTGGCGGCGCGGGCCGAGCTCGCGCACACGGCCGTGGACGAGGAGACTCGGGAGACCGGCAGGCTGCGCGTCGCGGACGTCATCCTGCGGCACGCGCCCGCGGACGACCCCCGGCTCGGGCCGCCCGCCGCCTGGACGACGGAGGCGCTGGCCCGCTACCCGTACTGCGCGCTGGCGGTCTACGCCGACGGACCGGACCGCTGTGTCGTCCGCACCCGCCAGGGCGACCTGCTGCGTCTGTCCGCGGCGCCGGGTCCGGACGGCCGGCCGGACCTGTGCGACCCGGCCGCGTACGCCTCGGCGCTCCATGCCTGGGTCGCGAGCGGCCGGAAGGTCTCCGAGGCCGTCCCCGAACTCGTGGTGCGCACCGGCGCGGTGGCGCGCCGGGTGACGGTCGAACGACTGTCTCCGGCCTAGTGGCTGACGAATCATCAGCCTGGGTCTCAGGTCTCCAGTGCGGCGAGGCGCGCGCGGGCCCGTTGTGCGCCGACGGTGTCCTCGTGCTTCTCGTAGTGCGCGGCGGCGGCCCGGAGATCCTCCGCGGCCCGCGCCGGACGGCCCGAGCGGTCGTGGCACTCGGCGCGCTGCTCCAGCACGTCGGCGAGCTGGAGCCCCGCGCCTTCCCTCGTCATGATCCCGGCGGCCTTGTCCAGGCAGACCAGGGCGAGTTCGAGGTCGCCCGCGCCGAGGTGGGCCTCGCCGAGGCTCATGTAGACACGGCCCTCGTTGTAGGTGTCGGCGCCGTCGGGCAGGGCCCGGAAGCGGACCAGCGCGTCGTTCAACCGCTCGTAGGCGGCGGGCAGTCGGCCCTCGCGGGCGAGGACCCGGCCGATGTGGTGCGTGAGGAGCGCGGTGGCGCGGGGCACGTCCCGCCATCCTTCCTCGCCCTCGCGGATACGGCCGAGGACCCGCTGGGCCTCCTCGAAGGCGCTCCGTGCCTCGTCGTGGCGCCACAGCTTGAGGTGCATCAGCCCGAGGGCTTCCAGGGCGGACGCCTGCCCGCGCGGGTGCCCGCACTCCTCGTCCGCGGCGACGGCCTGTTCCAGGGCCTCCTCCGCCTTGTCCGCCTCGCCCGCTCCCAGGTAGCCGAAGGCCAGTTGGACCAGCATGCGGCCGACCGCGCGCCGGTCGCCGAACTCCTCGGCGCTCCGGCGGGCCGCCTCGACGCCGCGCAGATGCGTGTCGATCCACTGGGCGTGGAAGCCGAGCCGCAGGTGCAGGCTCCACGTCGCCTCGCACAACTGCCAGACGAGGTCGTCGAAGCCGTGGTGATCGGCCGCGTGGATGACCGCCGCGAGGTTCTCCCGTTCGGCGCGCAGCTCGGCCAACGCCCGTGCGCTGTCGTCCGGTCCGGGGTCGGCCGGCGCGGTGAGACGGTCGTAGACGGGGCCGAGGTGCCAGCGCTGCCCGATCACCCGCAGGTCCGCGGCGGCCGCGAACCGCAGATAGGCGACCGCCACCCGGCGGACCGCCTCGCGCATCCGGCGCTCCCCGTCCTCGGCGACCGCCAGCTCGCGGGCGTGGGCACGCACGAGGTCGTGGAAGCGGTAGCGCTCCTCGGCGACCTCCTCCAGCAGATGGACGCGGGCCAGCTCCTCCAGCATGGCGCGGGCCGCGGCCTCCTCGACGTCCGCCGCAGGCCGGGCGCACAGGAGGTTCACGGTCGGCCAGGCCCATACCGCGAGCGCGCGGTAGAAGGCGGCGCACTCGGGGGTGAGTTCGCCGTACGAGACGTCATGGGCGAGCCGCACGGGGTCGGCGGGGCCGTACGCGCCGGTGTCTTCCATGGCGGCTCCTGTCCGGCTCGTGCCGTGCGTCCGGTCGAAGAGCCCGCGCGCCACGCGGTCCCAGGAGAGGTGTTCGCGCACGGCGAGCCCGGCGCCGGTGGTGCACACCGCGAGCGGGATGCCGCCGGTGCCCAGCGCGACGGCGCGCACGGCCTCCTCCGGAACGTCCGCCCGCGCGCGCCCGGCGACGCGTCGCAGCAGCAGCGCGGAGTCGCCGGGCGACAGCGGCCGCAGGGTGAAGGGATGCGCGCCGTGCTCGGCCACGACCCGGCCGAGCCGGTGCCGGCTGGTCACCAGGACGAGGCAGCCGGGCGAGGCCGGAAGCAGGGGGAGGACCTGGGCGTCGTCCAGCGCGTTGTCCAGGACGACGATCATGCGCCGGCCGGCCGTGCAGTCCCGGAACAGGTCCCGCTGGCGTGCCTCGTCGCCGGGGATGGCGGCGACTTTGAGTCCCTCCAGGAGGCGGACGAGCGCCTCGGAGGGGGTGAGGGCGGTCCCGGCGGAGGCGCCGGCCAGATCGACGAACAGCTCCCCGTCGGGGAACCGCTCGCCCAGCTCGTGTGCGCACCGTACGACGGTGGCGGTCTTGCCGATGCCGCCCGGCCCGGTGAGGATGGCGACGACCGGCGCGCCCGGCGACTGGCCGGCGTCGTCCAGCAGACCCTTGATCCAGGCGAGGACTTCCTCCCGGTCGGTGAAGGCCGCCGTCGCGGGCGGCAGCATCCGCGGCCGGGACGCTCCGGGCGCCACGGCCGCCACCGCGCGCGGCGCCAGCCAGGAGGCCTCCCGGACCCACTCCCGCACCTCGCGCGCGAACTCCGGTGAGCTGTGGGCGAGTTCGACCAGTTGTAAGGCGGCGTCGCGGCGCTCCGCCTCGGTGCGGGGCAGGGTGAGCACCTGCTGACCGGATGGCGTGCCCGGCTCGGTCCCGGCCCGGCTGAGCAGTCCGTGCAGCCGCTCCGAGATCCGTCTGCCCGCCTCGCCGCCCGCACCGGACAGCGCGCCCGAGGCGACCGTGCCGACAGCCGAGAACACCAAGTCCATCAACGGTTCCACCCAGCACTCCCCCAACTCGCCATAACGGCCATCGTATCGACAAAGGGGGAGGGAGAGGGGGCGGACGAGCGCAGGGAGCGGAGCGCCGGCCGGGCGCCGCGTGGACGCGCTCCACGGAGGGGCGCCGGCAGACCGGGGGTGAGCGGGATGTCGTACCGAGGCGGCGCCGACGCCCGTGAACGCCTTGCCGCGCATCGGGCGAAGTACCGGTGACCGTCAGACGGGGTTGCCCGCGGTCCTCACTCCGGTGCGAACGAGAAGCTGTTCCACGGCCCCGTGGCCCGGACCGCCTGGTCCGTCGCGCCGATGTCGAGGAAGTTGGACGCCCCACCGGCGGGCACGGTGCAGTCGGGGGTCGTGTACAGGAGCAGGCTGCTCTGGGTCTGGTTGGTGACCTGGGTGATGCCCTCGGGGAAGCGGTGGCAGCCCTTGACCGGGGGGTTGTCGAGGGTCTGGACGATCCGTCCGTTGTGCCGTGCCACGATCTGACCGGACGCCTGGTCCTGGCAGGCGGTGAGCGCGATGCCGAGCAACGCGAAACCGGTGAGCGCGGCCAGTGACCGTGAAGCGCGCATCGGGCCTCCTGTGCCAAGGCGGGTGCTGCCGGGGGACCTGGTCCCCCCACCACTATCCGTCAGAGTGCGCCGGCCCGCCCGGCGAGGGCGCCTATGCCGGGGACATCGCCTGTTCAGCGGCGCTGAGCAGTCCTTTCGGGTGCCTGTGTGGCCCGGCTGTCGCACCCGGTGTGCGGGGTGCGGCCGCCCACCCTTCACTGAGGGGAACGATTCGCTGCGAGGGCACGGGAGTCACCCATGGCAGGGCACTGGAGACGAGGCACGGCGGGCGCGGTGCTGGCCCTGGTCATGCTGCCGGCCGCCGGCTGCGGCCACGGCTCCGCGAACTCCCCGACCCCCGCCGAGCAGGCCGCCTCGGCCGCCTCCGCCGCCGCCTCGCTCGCGGCCCGCGGCGGCGACGCGCTCGCCTCGGCCTCGGCGGAGGCCGGCCGCAGGCTCGACGAGGCCAAGGGCGGAGTGAACGCCAAGGACCAGGTGAGCGTCGGCGGCGTCGCCGTCGGCGGCGACGGCCGGGCCACCGCCACGGTGACCGCGCGGAACACCGCCTCCTCCGCCAAGTCCTTCGCCGTGCAGGTCGACTTCACGGACGGCAAGGGCAATCTGCTCGACGTCGTCGTGCTGACGGTCAAGAACGTGGCCGCGCACGCCTCCGGCCACGGCACCGCGCGCAGCAACCGCAGGCTGCACGGCGAGGTACGGGCGGACGTGGGCACGGCCCTGCGGTACTGACGCCGCGCCCCCCTTTCACGAAGCACGCCTCCCCACGAACCGCACGGACCCCTGCCCGAACCCCCGACGCTGCCGCACGAGTGAACCGCCAAACGGGTGATCCGCAGCGGCCGCCAGCCCCGCGCGCCCAAGGATCAGGGCTCCAGCGGGCATTTCCGGCGAGTCGGGCGATTGGTTCGAAGTGACAGGCTTACGGTGCCCTGTCCACACTGAATTGGCGGTTCGTGATCAGGAATGTGCATCAACGATCCAGAACGTTCTCGAGGAGATCGAATGGTGGAGCAGTCCTCCGAGATCGATATAAGCGGGCCGGACGCATCCGCCCTCCCCGTGAGCGGCACCGGCCCGGACAGAACAGAGACCGAGAGCGGACTCGCGGACGCGCTGGCCGAGGTCGTGGGCACCGAGCAGGTGCCGGTGGACGGCCACTTCTTCACCGACCTCGGTGCCAACTCCCTGGTCATGGCCCAGTTCTGCGCACGCGTGCGCAAGCGGCCCGACCTGCCGTCCCCCTCCATGCGGGACATCTACCGGTACCCCACCATCCGCGACCTGGCCGCGGCCCTCACCCCGGCCACTCCCCCGCCTGACGAGGCCCCGGCCACCCCGACGGCGCCCGCGGCACCGGCACCCGCCGCACCCCCCGCCCCCCTGCCGCACACCAGCCGGCTGACCCACTTCCTGTGCGGGTCCTTCCAGTTGCTGGCCTTCCTCGCCTACTCGCTCGTCTCCGGCCTGGTCACCGGCACCGGCTACGAGTGGGTCGCCGACGGCAACGGGATCGCCGACATCTACGTACGGTCGCTGGCCTTCGGCGGCACCGGGTTCGTCGCGCTGTGCGTCTTCCCGGTCATCGCCAAGTGGCTGCTGGTCGGCCGCTGGAAACCGGTCGAGTTCCCCGTCTGGGGCCTCGCGTACGCGCGCTTCTGGCTCGTGAAGGTGCTGCTGCACGCGAACCCGATGGTCTTCCTCGCCGGGACCCCGCTGTACGTGCTGTACCTGCGGGCCCTGGGCGCGCGGATCGGCAAGGGGGTCACGATCCTGTCGCACACCCTGCCGGTCTGCCCCGACCTGGTGACGATCGGCGCCGGGACGGTGATCCGCAAGGACTCCTTCATCCTCGGCTACCGGGCGCACGCGGGGCGCATCCAGACCGGCCGGATCACTCTGGGCGAGGGCGTGTTCATCGGGGAGAAGACCACCCTGGACATCGACACCTCGATGGGCGACGGGGCACAGCTCGGCCACGCCTCGGCGCTGCACCGCGGTCAGACGGTCCCGGCCGGCGAGCGCTGGCACGGCTCCCCCGCCGAGCCGGCGTCGACGGACTATCTGCGCGTGCCGCCCGCCCGGTGCGGCACCCTGCGGCGGGCCTGGTTCGGCCTCGGCACCCTGGTCCAACTCCTCTTCGTCTACATCCCGTTGGGCGTCGGCGGGATGTACATACTGTTCACCGCGGTACCGGCGATCGGCAAGCGCCTCGACACGGACACCGAGGACCTGGCGCCGAGCCAGCTGCTCACCGACGCGCTGCTGCTCTCCCTGGTGCTGTTCGCCGGCTTCGTCGTCGTGGGCCTCGCCGTCCTGTACACGCTGCCCCGGCTGCTGCGGCTGGTCGTCCGGCCCGACCGGGTCTACCCGCTGTACGGTTTCCACTACGCGCTGCACCGTGCGACGGCCCGCCTGACCAACGTCAAGTTCTTCGCCTGGCTGTTCGGTGACAGCTCGTACGTCGTGCACTATCTGCGCGGGCTCGGGTACGACCTGTCGCACGTCGAGCAGACCGGCTCGAACTTCGGCACCGAAGTGCAGCACGAGACACCGCTGTTGGTGTCGGTCGGCAGCGGCACCATGATCGCCGACGGGCTGTCCGTGCTCAACGCGGACTATTCGAGCACGTCGTTCCGGCTGTCGCGGGTGTCGATCGGGCCGCGCAACTTCCTCGGCAACAACATCGCCTACCCGGTGGGCGGCAGGACGGGCGAGAACTGCCTGCTCGCGACCAAGGTGATGATCCCGCTGGACGGCGAGGTCAGAACGGGCGTGGGGCTGCTCGGCTCGCCGTGCTTCGAGATCCCGCGCTCGGTCGACCGGGACGCCCGCTTCGACCATCTGCGCGAGGGCGAGGAGCTGAGCACGCGGCTGCGCGCTAAGAACCGCTACAACCTGCGCTCGATGGCCTGGTGGCTGCTCGCCCGCTGGCTGCACGTCTTCGTGCTCACCCTGTTCGCGCTCGCCACGGTCGATCTGTACGGCATGGCGGGCCATATGGTGATAGCGGCCTATCTGGCGCTGACCCTCGCCTTCTCCACCGCGTACTACATCGTGCTGGAGCGCTGCATGACCCGGTTCCGCGGGCTGCGGCCCCAGTTGTGCTCCATCTACGACCGGGACTTCTGGCGGATCGAGCGCCTGTGGAAGGTCCCGTCGCAGTGGCTGAACATCTTCAACGGGACCCCCTTCAAGAGCCTGGTCTGGCGCCTGATGGGCGTGCGCGTGGGCCGCATGGTGTTCGACGACGGCTGCTACATCACCGACCGGACCCTCGCGGTCATCGGCGACGGCTGCACCCTCAACGCGGGCAGCAAGGTCCAGTGCCACTCGCAGGAGGACGGCACCTTCAAGTCCGACTTCATCAGGCTCGGCGCCGGCACCACGCTGGGCGTCTCCGCCCATGTCCACTACGGCGTGACGATGGGCGAGGGCTCGGAGCTGGTCGCCGACTCCTTCCTCATGAAGGGCGAGGAAGTGCCCCCGCACGCGCGGTGGGGCGGCAACCCGGCGGTGGAGATGCCGGCGGGCGACGCTCCGCCCGGCGCCCCCGTGCCGGCCGTGTCTACAGCCAACGCCTCTGCGGCGACCGTGAGTTGAGGAAGGCCATTCGATGGGAACGCGCGTGGAAGCGGACCGGGAGTTCTGGCAGCGGGTGCTGACCGCCGGCGGTGTCACCCCGGTGCCGCGCTGGGTGCGGGAGCCGGCTCCCGGCTCGGCCGAGCACGAGATGCCGGTGCCGGACGAGGTGGCGCGGGCGGTGCGCGAACTGGTCGGGCGCCAGGGCGTGCCGGTCAGCGCGCTGCTGCTCGCGGCGCACGCCAAGGTGCTGGCCGCGCTGTCCGGCGAGCCGGAGGTGGTCACCGGCTACACCACCGGCGTGCGCGGCGAGCCCCTGCCCTGCCGGCTGACCGTCCGCCCCGGCTCCTGGCGGGAGCTGGCGGCGGCGGCCGAGCACGCGGAGGCGCAGGTACTGGCGCACCGGGAGTTCCCGGTGGAGAAGCTGCGCCGCGAACTCGGCCTGACCGAGCCGCCGTACGAGGTGGTGTTCGGGCCCCTCGGGGCCGACGAGAACCACGCCGACGACGGTGTACTGCATGTGCGCTGGTCGGAGCGGGGCGGCCGGCTGCTGCTGCGCCTCGGGTACCGCAAGGACGTCCTGGACGCCGAGGCCGCGGCCCGGATCGGCGGCTACCACCTGACCGCCCTCCGGCTGCTGGCCGCCGACCCGGACGCCGACCACGGCGCGCGGAGCCTGCTGACCGACGACGAGGTGCGCGAGCAGCTGGAGGGGCTGGCCGGACCGCACCGGCCGCTGCCCAAGGCGCGGGCGCACGAGCTGTTCGAGCAGCGGGTGCGGACGCGTCCGGATGCGGTGGCGGTCGTCCAGGGCGAGCGGGAGTGGACGTACGACGAGCTGAACCGGCGGGCCAACCGGCTGGCGCGGGCGCTCGTCGAGCGGGGCGCCGGCCGGGAGGACGTGGTCGCCGTCGTCATGGAGCGGGGCCTCGACTGGCCGGCGGCGACGCTCGCGGTGCTCAAGGCGGGCGCCGTCTACCTGCCGATCGAGCCGCACTTCCCGGCCGGGCGGATCGCGGCAACGTTGTCGCGGGCGGGCTGCCGGCTGGTGCTGACCGAGTCCGGCAGCACCGCCACCCTGGACGAGGCGCTGGCCGCGGTGCCGGAGGCGCGGCGGCTGCTGGTCGAGGAGGCGTACGCGCAGCCGCACGCCGAGGACGACCTGCGACTGCGCGTGGACGAGGACCAGTTGGCGTACATCTACTTCACCTCCGGCTCCACCGGCGAGCCGAAGGGGGCGATGTGCGAGCACGCGGGCCTGCTCAACCACCTCTTCGCCAAGATCGACGACCTCGGCATCGGCGAGGACTCGGTGGTGGCGCAGACGGCACCGCAGTGCTTCGACATCTCGCTGTGGCAGCTGGTGTCCGCGCTCATGGTCGGCGGGCGGACCCTGCTGGTCGGGCAGGACGAGATCACGGACGTGGAGCGCTTCGTCGGCACGCTGGTCGACGGCCGGGTCACGGTGGCGCAGCTGGTGCCCTCCTATCTGGAGGTCGTGGTCTCGTACCTGGAGCAGCGGCCGTGTGAACTGCCGGACCTGCGCTGTGTGTCGGTGACCGGCGAGGCGCTCAAGCGGGAGCTGGTGCAGCGCTGGTTCGCCATCGAGCCGGACATCAAGCTGCTCAACGCCTACGGCCTGACGGAGACCTCGGACGACACCAACCACGAGGTCCTGGACCGGGTGCCGGAGCGGGTGCTGCTGGGGCGCGCGGTGAACAACGTACGCGTCTACGTGGTGGACGAGCGGCTGTCGCTGGTGCCGCTGGGCGCACCCGGCCTGATCGCGTTCTCCGGTGTCTGTGTGGGCCGGGGGTACGTCAACGACCCGGAGCGGACCCGTGAGGCGTACCGCACGGACCCGTACCGGCCCGGCGAGCGGCTGTACCTGGGCGGTGACTGGGGGCGCTGGCACCCGGACGGCAAGCTGGAGTTCCTGGGCCGCCGGGACAACCAGGTGAAGATCCGCGGCTTCCGCATCGAGATCGGGGAGATCGAGAACGCGCTGCTGCGGGTGGCCGGGGTGCGGGACGCGGCGGTGGTGGTCGCCGAGCGGGGCGGCGGCAGCAAACACCTGATCGCCTTCTGCGCGGGCGCGCCCCGGCCGGTGGCGGAGCTGCGCGAGGCGCTCGGCGCGGTGCTGCCCGCCTATATGGTGCCCTCCGCCTTCCACTGGCAGGACGCCCTGCCGCTGACCGGCAACGGGAAGATCGACCGCAAGGCGCTGACCGCGCTGGCGGCTCGGGCCGCGCCGGCCGCGGAGGAGACCCCGGCGGCGGATGTCCCGATCGGGCCCGCCGAACGGCGGCTCGCCGCGGCCTGGGCCGGGGTGCTGGGCGTACCGGTCGAGCAGGTGCGCCGCTCGGACCAGTTCTTCGACTCCGGTGGCACCTCGCTGACCGCGGTCAAGCTCAGCATCGCGCTGGAGCGGGCGGTGTCCCTCAAGGACATCACCCGGCATCCGGTCCTCGCGGACCTGGCCGCGCTGCTGGACGGCACGGGCACGCAGCACGGGGAGCTGCTCCAGCCGCTCGCGGAGGGGGGCGGCGCGGACGCGGGCGCGCTGGTCTGCTTCCCGTACGCGGGGGGCAACGCGGTCAACTTCCAGCCGATGGCGAGCGCGCTGGCCGACAGCGGGCTCACGGTCCTCGCGGTGGATCTGCCCGGACACGATCTGGCCGCGCACCAGGAGCCGTTCGTCTCCATCGCGCAGGTCGCCGAGCAGGTCGCCGCGGAGATCGTGGCGCGCGGGCTGACGCGGGTGATGCTGTGGGGCCACTCCTCGGGGGCGGCGCCCGCGATCGAGACGGCCCGGCGGCTCGCCGAGCGGGGGGTGCGGGTCGGCCGGGTGTTCATCGGCGCCCAGCTCCTCGGCACCGCGGACGAACGAGGCGCGGCCGTCGCCGAGTTGACCGGGCTCGGGGACGCCGAGATCGCGGCGCGGCTCACCGCGGACAGCGGCTACACCGAGCTGGCGGAGCTGAACGAGGCGCACGCCGAGCACATCGGCGCCGCCTACCGGCACGACTGCGTGGCCGCGCACCGCTACTTCCGCGCGGCCCTCCAGTCCCCCTCGCCCCCCAAGCTGGCCGCGCCGCTCACCGTGGTCGTCGCGGCCGACGACCCGCACACCGCGGGCGCCACCGAACGCCACCGGGACTGGCTGCTGCTGGCCGGCCGGGTGGAGCTGCACGAACTCACCGACGGCGGCCACTACTTCCCCCGCACCCGGCCGGCCGAGGCGGCGCGTGCCGTGCTGCGGGCCGCCGTACCCCTGGCCACGTCCTGAGCCACGCCTCCCCTCCAGACGGGCAACCGAAAGGAAACCGAGATGCCGTTCTCATCCCTGGCAGCGCCGCTCGAGGTGGAGCTGCGCCCGCACAGACCGGCGCTGCTGCGCGTCGACTCGCCGGGCGACGCCCCGGCCTGGGCGGGCGAGCACCGCGAGGCGCTGCGCGCCCTGGTGACCGAGCACGGGGCGCTGCTGGTCCGTGGTCTGGGACTGCGGGACGCGGACCAGGTCGGTGCCGTCTTCGCCCGGATCACCGGTGAACTGATGCAAGAGCGCGAGGCGTTCGCGCCGCGCGAGGCCGTCGCGCCGGGCGTGTACTGCGCCACTCCGTGGCCGGCCAACCAGCCGATGTGCATGCACCACGAGCTGAGTTACACGCTGGACGTGCCCTCCCTGATGCTGTTCGCGTGCCTGACCGCGGCCACGGAGGGCGGGGCGACGGCGGTGGCCGACGCCGAGGAGGTGCTCAGCGCGCTGCCCGCCTCGCTGACCGAGCGGTTCGAGCGCGAGGGCTGGCTGCTGACCCGCAGCTACAACGACGAGATCGGGGCCTCGCTCGCCGAGTCGTTCGGCACCGAGGACCGCGAGGAGATCGAGCGCTACTGCCGGGCGCAGGCCATCGAGTTCACCTGGGGCCCGGACGGCTCCCTGTGCACCCGGCAGCGGCGCAGCGCGGTGGTACGGCACCCGGTCACCGGCCGGCGCTGCTGGTTCAACCAGATCGCGTTCCTCAACGAGTGGACGCTCTCCCCGGAGGTGCGCGAATACCTCGTGGACATGTACGGCGAGGACGGGCTGCCGTTCAACACCCGGTACGGGGACGGCAGTCCGATCGGCGAGGAGGTGGTCGAACTGCTCAACTCCACCTATGAGGCGCACACCCGGCGCGAGCCCTGGCAGGCCGGGGATCTGCTGCTCGTGGACAACATCTCCACCGCGCACAGCCGGGAGCCGTTCAGCGGCGAGCGGCAGGTGCTGGTGGGCATGGCCGAGCCGCGCCGGCTCGCCGACGGCCGTCCGGCCCCGGAGGCGAGCGAGCGATGACCGATCTGCTGACGACGACCGCCGATCAGGCGGCGGGCGGGCCCTCGGTGCCGACGTTCTCGGTGATCTCCGGGCAACAGGTGCAGCAGGCCCTCACGGGCCGGGAGCGGGAGCTGGTGGCGCTGGTGGAGGCCACCTACCGGCTGCACGGCGCGGGCGACTCGGTGAACCCGCCGTCGTACTTCCTGCGCTTCCCGGACCGTCCGGACTCGCGGATCATCGCGCTGCCGGCCTCCATCGGCGGTTCGGTGCACGTGGACGGCCTGAAGTGGATCTCCAGCTTCCCGGACAATGTGCGCTCCGGGCTGCCGCGGGCCTCCGCGGTGCTGATCCTCAACGACCCTGAGACCGGCTATCCGTTCGCCTGTCTGGAAAGCTCCATCATCAGCGCCACCCGGACCGCCGCGTCCGCGGCGCTCGCCGCCGACTGCCTCAGCCGCGGCCGGAACACCCGGCCCACGCGGATCGGGTTCTTCGGCACGGGCCTGATCGCCCGGTACATCCACACCTTCCTGGCCGGCACCGGCTGGGAGTTCGACGCGATCGGCGTGCACGACGTGTCCGCCGCCAGCGCCGAGGGGTTCCGCGGCTATCTGCGCCAGAGCGGCGCGGGCGGGCAGGTCACCGTGCACGAGCGTGCCGAGGACCTGATCCGCGGCAGCGATCTCGTGGTCTTCGCGACCGTCGCCGGCAAGCCGCACGTCACCGATCCGGCGTGGTTCGACCACAACCCCCTGGTCCTGCATGTGTCCTTGCGGGATCTGGCCCCCGAAGTCCTGCTGGGCGCCGCCAACTTCGTCGACGACGTCGAGCACTGCCTGAAGGCCGACACCTCACCGCACCTGGTCGAACAGCTCACCGGGGACCGCGACTTCCTCAACGGCACGCTCAACGACGTGCTGTGCGGGCGGGCCGCGCCGCCGGCCGACCGTCCGGTGATCTTCTCGCCCTTCGGACTCGGTGTCCTCGATCTCGCCGTCGGCAAGTACGTCTACGACGAGGTACTCCGGGCGGGCAGCCTCCGCCTCATCGACGACTTCTTCCACGACCTGCGCCGGTACGGCTGAGGCCCGTCCTCGGCCCGGCACCAGGAGGTCCGCCGTGCCTGTCATTACCGCTCCCTACGCCTTCAACGAGGGCCGTCTCTTCGTCGACCTGGAGTCGATCTGCGGACAACCCCTCCATCTCAAGTGCGAGGGCTTCAACTTCGCCGGCTCCATCAAGCTGAAGGCCGCGAACGAGATGGTGGAGAGCGCCGAGCGGGACGGACTCCTGACGCCGGAGTCCATCCTCGTCGAGTCCTCCTCCGGGAACCTCGGCGTGGCGCTCAGCATGATCGCCGCCAGCAAGGGCTACCAGTTCCTGTGTGTGACGGACTCCCGTTGCAACCTGTCCACCAGACTGCTGATGGAGGCGCTCGGCAGCGAGGTGCACGTCATCGCCGACCAGGACTCCAACGGCGGATTCCTGGGCACGCGGATCGAGTACGTGCGCCAGCTGTGCGCGTCCGACGAACGGTACGTCTGGCTGAGCCAGTACACCAACGCGGGCAACTGGCGGGCGCACTACCGCACCACGGCCCCGGAGATCGCCCAGGAGTTCCCCGACCTGGACGTGGTGTTCATCGGGGCCGGCACCACCGGCACCCTGATGGGCTGCGCCCGCTGGTTCCGGCAGTGGCACCGGCCGGTGCGGATCGTCGCCGTGGACAGCGTGGGCTCGGTGGCCTTCGGCGGCGAGCCGGGCCGCCGGATGATTCCGGGCCTGGGCATGAGCATGCGCCCGCCGCTGCTGGACGAGTCCGTCGTGGACGAGGTGATCCGAGTGGAGGAGGCGGACACCATCCGCATGTGCCACCGCATGGCCCGCCGCGGCTTCCTGTTCGGCGGCTCCACCGGGACCGTCGTCAGCGGGGCCACCGACTGGCTGGCCCGGCATGACACCCGCGGCCTGTCCGCGGTCGCCATCGCGCCCGACATGGGCGAGCGCTACCTCGACACCGTCTACCAGACCAACTGGCTCCAGGACCTGTACGGCGATCACGTCCTGGAGGACGAGGGGATGGACTCCGTGACGGAGGAGGTCGAGTCCGCGCCCCGGACGTCGGAGCGCAGGCGCCGCCCATAGCGCCTCGGCCAAGGAAGGGCGCCTGACCGGGGATGTTGCCCCGAAAGGCGCCCTTCGGCATGTGCGGGAGGGCGGCTCGGGCGTGCCGCGAGGGGCAGCGTCACGCCGTGTCCGAGGGCACTCCCGCCGGGTACGAGGGGGCAGCTTCGCCCCGTACGGGAGGGCACGTACGCCCCGCGCTCAGGGGCACCACCGCGCGCGCCCTGCCGCCCCCGTCCCCCACATGAACGGTAGGGAATAGGCCATTCCGCCCGGACCCTGCCGCGCCGTGGGCCCCGGTACCGCTTCCGCCCGGCCTTGAATTCCCTGGCCACCGGCGTTGACCTGCACATTTCCTGCACAGTTCGGCCCGGTATCGGTTTTCGGACGGAGTGAAATGCGCCCCTTCCCTCATAGGCCACACCAGGCGAACTATTTTCAGAAAAGCCACCTCATTGGGCGACGTTCGCGAGTTCACCGCTCACGTTCAGGACCTCATGACACTGCTGTGCCTGCCGGCCCGTGGCCGGTGTGCCCGGCTTCGCGCAGGTGACTTTCGCGGTGACGGTGGCGTTCGCGGGGATCTCGATGGGGGTGACCCAGTGGTAATCCTGGTTGCGGAAGGTCTCCAGCGCGATCGTGGTGATCTTCCGGTCGCCGAAGGTGATGGTCATGACCCCCTCGTCGCCCTGGAAGTTGGCGACCACGATGTCCGTGACGCCGAACACCTTGCCCTTGGGCACCGTGTAGCTGCCGGTCTTGTCCTGTCCGCCGGCCGTCTCCACGTCGATGGTGGTCGAGCTCTGCTCGCCGCCGCCCACCGAGGTTCCGGGACCGGTGCCGCCGGGGCTGCCGCCGCCGGGCACGCCGGTTCCCGTGCCGCCCTGTTCCTTGCCGGTGCCCGTGCCGCTGCCGTTGCCGGTGCCCGGCGACTGCCCGTTCTTGTCGCCGCCGGGGGTGGGGCGCGGCTGGACCACCTCGTCGGCTGCCTGCCGGGCCGCGCTGCGCACCGCGGGGCGCACCAGCGCGAACCAGGCGAGCAGCAGGGCGAGGATGGCCGCGAGCAGGGCCAGCAGCCACTTCGGGAAGATGGGGATCTGGACGAACTCGGCCTCCAGCGGGGGCCGTACATACGCCGCGGGGCGGGCGCCGCCCTCCGCCTCCGCCTCGGCCGCGCTGTCGGTGGGGTGCACGGTGAACGGCCATACGGCGGGCTTGCCGAACCACACCGGTTTGCCGGTGCGCACCCGCAGCCGGGTCTCCGCCGACTCGCCGGTCGCCAGCTCCAGGTTGGCCGGGACGAACCCGAACCGCAGCTCCTCACCGGCCTGTTCGGGCCGGAAGGCGATCCGCGTCGGGGTGTTGCCCTCGTTGCGCACCGCCACCCGGTAGCGGCCGCGCAGCCAGCCGCGCCGGCGCCGCGGGAGGATCTCGGTGCGCAGCTCGTGGAACGCCTCGATGTGCACCGTGGTCTCGGGCACGGTGACCGACTCGGGGTGCTCGGCCGGCAACACCCGTACGCCCAGCGGCACATCGCCGGCCCGGACCTCGGGCGAGCGGGGTGGGGCCAGGGTGATGGTGACCGTCTCGGAGGTGCCGGGGTAGAGCGAGATACGCGCGGGTTCCACGGTCGCCCAGGGCGCACAGTCGCCCACCACCTCCAGCGTGTACGCCTCGACGATGTCGCTGTCGTTGCGCACGGTCAGGCTGGTGGTGGCGGTGCCGCCCGGCGTCACCGTCACGGCCGGGATGTCGAGGCCGGGGGCGCCGGGTCCGGAAGAGGGTGCAGATGGCGTCACGCCACGACGGTAGAGCCGTACCCGGACGACGACGAGAGATGCGGGGGCAACTTCCGGGCAGCCGACCTGCCCGCAGCGGCCAAGGTCAACTCCACCGAACGGGAGGCGAGCTGACACGCCGTAGGCGGCGTGTGCTCCATCCCACCGGGCCGGACGCCACCGTCGTCGCCCGGCTCGCGTCCTCAACAACGCCACCATGTCCGGCCTTGCGAAAGAAAGTACCCTTTATGATCGTCCAGATGCCCGGCGGGACCCAGCCCGCCTCCGTCGGCCGCCCGGACCGGGTGACCGTGGCCGTCTACGCCCAGGATCTCGTCCTGCACATCGGCATCGTCCAGCAGTTGCGCCAGCGGCCGGAGCTGGAGTTGCTGTCGGACGCCGACGCGGACGGGGCGCAGATCTCGCTCGTGGTCGTCGACACCGTGGACGACGAGGTGACGGCCCTGCTGCAACGGCTGCAGCGCAACACCGCCACCCGCACCGGCCTGGTGGTGGGCACCTTCGAATCGGCCGCGCTGCAACGGGTGATCGAGTGCGGGGTGGGCGCGGTGCTGCGCCGCTCGGAGGCCGACCAGGACCGGCTGCTGCATCTGGTGCTGGCGCTGGCCAAGGGCGAGGGCGTGCTCCCCGGCGATCTGCTCGGCAAGCTGCTCAGCCATGTCGGCAGCCTCCAGCGGGCGGCGCTCGACCCGCGCGGACTCTCCCTGTCCACGCTGACCGCACGCGAGGCGGACATGCTGCGCCTGGTGGCGGAGGGCCTTGACACCTCGGAGATCGCGGAGAAGACCTCGTACTCCGAACGGACCGTCAAGAACGTGCTGCACGAGGTGACCACGCGGCTCCAGCTGCGCAACCGGGCGCACGCGGTGGGATACGCGCTGCGCAACGGGCTGATCTGACGACGGCTCGGCGAGGGAGCGTGCGCGGGCCGAGTGCCCCGGACACCCGGCGACTGCCCGAAAGCGCAACGGGCCCTTCCCCCGGAAGGGTCCCCGGCGTCCTGCCGCAGGCCCCGCCCGTGCCGCACAGTGGCGGGCGCACCCATGTGTACCGAGACTGCGAGGTGGACCGTGAACGGCACCGCTGGCCCCGGCGGGCAGCGCCGGCTGGGGAGATTCGGCGCCTCGTCGCTGCTGCTGGTCCCGCTTCTGGCGGTGACCGCGGCCTCGGGACCGAGCGGCGCGGACCCCGTCCGGCCGACGGCCGCCGCCACCGCGCCCGCCCGCGTGGCCTACGCGGGCACCGACCACCGCAGCCTGGGCCGGGTCACGAAGACCGACTCCAGCGACCCCCTGTTCGGCTCGGGCCCGGCGCACTACGACGTACAGGCGACGGCGCTCGGGGACACGATCGTGTTCGCGAGCCGCCGCGACGACAAGCGTCCGCAGATCTATCTGCGGGCGCCGGACGGCTCGGTGCGCAAGCTGACCAGCGGCCGGGACGCGGCGCATCCCCGGCTGACCCCGGACGGCAACTCGGTGGTGTTCGACTCGGCGGAGCCGGGCGGTCCGGACGGCAAGAAGCAGCGCGATCTGTGGCTGGTGCGCACCGACGGCACCGGTCTGACCCGGCTGACCGACACGCCGTACGACGAGCAGAGCCCGACCGTGTCGGCGGACGGGCAGCGGCTGGCCTACAGCGCGAACCCGGACGCGGGCGCCGGACCGCAGATCTATGTGCGCCCGCTGGCCGGGGGCACCGCGACCGCGCTCACCGGGACGCTCGGCGGCAAGGCGACCGAGCCGGTGTTCAACCCGGTGAACGACGACGCGCACCGCGACCTCCTCGCGTACACGTACACCGCCGACTCCAGGACCGGGCCGAAGCTGCGGGAGCTGGGCCGCCCGGACGGGGACCAGCCGCTGCTCGCGGGCACGGCGGCACAGTGGCAGACGCACGGTGCGGCCTGGCTCCCCGACGGCAACGGTGTGCTGTTCCTCAGCACCAACCACACGTGCAGTTGCGAGGGCGACTGGAACCATGTGTGGCGGGCCCCGCAGAACCCCGGCCAGAACCCCGACCCGGAGCTGGTGCTGAGTGAGAACCGCGATGTCACCTCGGTGACCTGGGTCGGCCCGCTGACCGGCGGCTACCCGGTGGTGGACCGGCTCTCGGAGCCCGCGCCGCAGGTGAACGGCCAGAACGCGACGCCGGACCAGCGGGTGGCGACCTTGCAGGACGTGCGAATGGACGGCTCCGACCCGCGCGATCTCGGGGTGACCGTCCTCCAGGAGGACCCGGCGGCCGGCACCAACACCGATCCGACGAAGGACCCGTTGTTCCAGCCGGCGGCCGGGTACGACCCCTGGACCGAGCGGCAGAACTACACGCCGGACGGCCGCGGGATCGTGGTGACCCGGTTCGAGAACGCGCCGGGCGGCCAGGGACGGATCGAGCGGATCTGGACGACGGACGCCGATGGCCAGAACCCGCGGGCGCTGCCGCTGGCCGGGCGGGGGCCCAAGGACTGGGACACCGACCCGACGTTCTCACCGGACGGCAAGTACCTCGCGTTCACCCGGACTTCGCCCGGCGGGGTCGGCTCCGCGTCCGGCCCCGGCCGCATCCTGATCGCCGACGCCGCCACGGGCGCGATCGTGCACGAGGTGGTCCCGCCGGCCGGTCAGCAAAACGGCAGCGACGCGCAGCCCACCTGGTCCCCGGACGGCACGATGCTCGCCTTCACCCGCAACGAGGTGATCGACGGGAACGGCGGCAACAAGCACATCTGGACCGTGCCGATCGACGACCTGAACGCGCAGAAGGACCTCAGCGCCGCGAACTGCCCCGGCAACTGCTCGGTCATCGACGACAGCCCCGCGTTCTCCCCCGACGGGCGCTCGATCGCCTTCAACCGCAAGAACGGCGGCGGCCTCGTCGACGAGCGCAACGGCCTGGTGCTGACCTCCGTGTCCGGCGGCAGCTGCCAGGTGCTGCTGCCCGCGGCCGCGCGGGGCACCGCGGACGCCTGCCGGCAGCAGCTGCCCGACACCACGGTCACCGGACCGCACCAGCCGCGCGACGCGGCCTGGACGGCCGACGGCACCCGGATCGTGTTCAGCGCGCGGGACGACGCACCGGTCAACTGCCCCGAGAACCTGTACGTGCTGACCGTGGCGACCGGCCGTGTCACCCCGCTCACCACCGAACTGCCGGGCCGTCAGAAGGAGCCCAGCGTCGAGCAGTCGGTGGACCTCGCGGTGCACGCTCCGGGTACGACGCCCCCGGTCACCGTCGGCAAGTCCACCGACCTGAAGGTGGACGTCGTCAACAACGGCCCGGCCGCCTCGCCCGGCACCACGCTGACCATGGCACCGCCGGCCGGGGTGACCGTCACCAAGGTCACCTATCCCGGCGGCAGTTGCGACGCCGCCACGCTCCAGTGCGACCTCGGGGTGGTGCCACCCGGTACGACGGTCCCGGTCACCGTGACCGTCACCGGGAACGTGACCGGCGACCAGCCGATCGACTGGTCGGTCACCGGCAGCGTGATCGACCCGCAGCCCGGCGACAACTCCGCCCGGACCGTGGTGCCGGTGCAGCCGCCCGCGCCGCCGACCCCGCCCCCGACACCCACGCCCACACCGACCCCCACGCCCACGCATACGCCCACCCCGCCGCCCGCCCCGCCCACACCGCCCGCGCCCAAGGCGGGGCCGGGGGTCACCGTGACCGCCCAGCCCGATCCGGGCTATGTCGGCGGCCGGGTCGTGGTCACGTACACCGTGCGCAACGGCCGCAACGCGCTGGCCACCGGGCTGCGGCTGCGCGTCGCGCTGCCCGCCGGGATCCCGAACGGCGGTCCGCCACCGGGCTGCGACAGCTCCTGGCTGTGCGCGCTGCCGGACCTGTCGCCGGGTGCGAGCACCGTCGTACGGGTGGTGCTCTCCCCCGACCACGCGCTGACCGGCCGGGCCACCGGCGTGCTGACCACCACCGGCACGGACGCCAACCCCCGTGACAACAAGGCCAGTACGAAGCTGCGGATCCTCCAGCCGAGGATCATCGCGGTGCCGCCCATCGGCAAGCCCGGCTTCGTCACCTCGGTGCGCGGCAAGGACTTCCCGCCGGGCGTGCCGGTGCGGTTCGCCTGGAAGCCGGGAATCACCGCGGCCGCCGCACCGACCGTGCCCAAGCCGGACGGCACCTTCATCGGCCAGTTGCTCATCCTCACCAAGGACCAGACGGGACCGCGCACCATCACCGCGCGGGGGCCCGGATTCTCCCCGGTGAAGACGGACTTCCTGGTGGTGCTGGGCAGTGTGCAGCCGCCGGACGAGGTGACCCGCCGATGATCCACGAGGTCGACGAGGCGCTGCGCGCGCTGCTCGCCGGGTCCGGTCTGGAGGCGTCCGGGGTCGAGGTGGTCTTCGACGCGCCGACCCGCGAGTGGGCGGCCCGCCGCAACGCGCCCACGGTGTGCGTGTTCCTGTACCACATCCAGGAGGACGCCACCCGGCGCGGCAGCGGCGCCGGTGAGGTGCACGACGCCGAGGGGTATGTGGTGGCGCGGCGCACCCCGCCCCGCTGGTTCGAGCTGACGTATCTGGTCACGGCGTGGGCGAGCCGCCCGCAGGACGAACACCGGCTGCTGTCGCAGGTGCTGGGCACGCTGGTGAGCACGGACGCGCTGCCGGCGGAGCTGCTCACCGGCACGCTCGCCGAGCTGGGGCTGACCGTCTCCCTGGACACCGCCGGGGGCGGGATGGACGCGCCGTCCGCGTCCGATGTGTGGTCGGCGCTGGACGGCGAGCTCAAGCCCTCGCTCGGGGTCCGGGTGCGCGCGCCGCTGGCCGCCGTGGCCCGCCCGGCCGCGCCACCGGTGACCGAAGGGCTCGTGGTGCGGGCGGGCGGGCTCGGACCCGGCGAGGAGCCCGCGCCGGGACGGCGGCTGCGGTACGAGGAGGTGGGCGACCCCGGTGCGGAGGGCTTCGCCGGCCCGCGCGCGCGGCCTGCGGTGCCGGCCCGGCGCCGCAGGGGAAGGCGGCAGCCCTGATGTACGCCACCGAGGCCGAGGTCGACGTCCTGTGGGCGCGGCTGCGGCTGATCGAGGAGCGGGTGCGGTACGCGGTGGCCGCGCGGCGCGCCGTCGACCCGGATCCCGACGATCCGTACCGGGGCCAGTATCTGACCCCGGAGGCGGTGCAGCGGATCCTCGACGGGGAGAGCGGCCTTGGGCTGCCCGACCACGAGCCGCCGCCCGTGCCACCGGCCTCCCAACTCGGGGTGCTGGCCGAGCGGTTCGGGCTCTCGCCGCTGGACACGGATCTCCTCCTGGTCGCCCTGGCCCCGGATCTGGATCCCCGGTTCGAGCGGCTGTACGGCTACCTCAACGACGACCTGACGCGCCGCAGGCCGACGGTCGCCCTCGCCCTGGAGCTGTGCGGACTGCCCGCCGCGTCGGCGGCCCGCTTCCGGCTCTCCCCCGGCGCGCCGCTGATCGCGGGCGGCCTGATCGAGGTCACCGAGCCCGAACGGCCGCCGCTGTCCCGCGTGCTGGCGGTCCCGGACCGGGTGAGCGCGCACCTGCTGGGCGGCACGGAACCGGACGCGCGGCTCACCGACGTGCTCGGCGAGGCCGCCGCCGACCCCACGGCCGAGCCCGCCGACGTGGCCCGAGCGGCGGCCGCGGCGCGCTCCGGCCCCGGTCTGGTGCAGTTGCCGGACCGCGGGGGCGACGCGCCCGGCCTCGCGGTGACGGCCCTGCACGCGGCCGGGCTGCGACCGCTGGTGCTCGACGCGGCGGCGCTCGCCCGGCGCCCCGCCGAGGTGCCCGCCCTCGCCCGCGTGGCCGCCCTGGAGGCCCGGCTGTCCGGCGCGGGCGTCGTCCTCGGCCCGCTGGAGGCCCTGCCCCCCGAGCCCGCCCAGCGCGACCGGATCACGCGGGACGTGACCACCGCGCTGCGCGGCCTCCCGCTGTTCGTGTACGGCGCGGACGGCTGGGACCCGGCCTGGGCCGCCGACACCCCGGTGGTCCTGCCGGTGGCCCCGCCCTCCCCCGAGCGGCAGGCCGCACGCTGGCGGCACGCGCTCGAACGGGCCGGCTGCGACGGCATCGCCCCGGCCGACGCGGAGGCGCTCGCCTCGGCGGTCGCCGCGCACCGGCTGGACGGCGGGCAGCTGCGCCGGGCCGCGGACGCCGCGGTGCGCACGGCCGCGCTGGCCGACCGCGCGGTGCGGCCCGACGATCTGCGGGCCGCCGTACGGGCGCAGAACGGCGCGGGGCTCGCGCGGCTGGCCCGCCGGGTGGAACCGGCCGTCGGCTGGGACGACCTGGTGCTGCCCGCGCCGACCCACCGCCGGCTGCGGGAGCTCGCGGTGCGCGCCCGGCATCGCGAGCAGGTGCTCGGGCAGTGGCGGATGCGGCCGGGCGGCGGCCGGGGGCGGGGCGTGATCGCGCTGTTCGCCGGCGAGTCGGGCACCGGCAAGACCATGTCCGCCGAGGTGGTCGCGGCCGACCTGGGCATGGATCTGTACGTGGTGGACCTGTCCACGGTGGTCGACAAATACGTCGGCGAGACCGAGAAGAACCTGGAGCGGATCTTCACCGAGGCGTCCGCGGTCAACGCGGTGCTGCTGTTCGACGAGGCCGACGCGATCTTCGGCAAGCGCTCGCAGGTCAAGGACGCGCACGACCGGCACGCCAACATCGAGTCGGCGTATCTGCTCCAGCGCATGGAGTCCTTCGACGGCATCGCCGTACTGACCACCAATCTGCGGGCCAACCTGGACGAGGCGTTCACCCGGCGGCTCGATGTGATCGCGGACTTCCCGGTGCCGGACGCCGGTCAGCGGCGCGCGCTGTGGGAGCGGTGCCTGGGCGGGCACCTGCCGCGGGCCGGCGATCTCGATCTCGGCTTCTGCGCGGACCGCTTCGAACTGGCCGGCGGTTCCATCCGGGCGTGCGCGGTGACGGCCGCGTATCTGGCGGCCGAGGCCGGACTTCCGCTGAGCATGCGGCAGTTGATGACGGCGGTCGCCCAGGAGTACCGCAAGCTCGGCCGGCTGGTCCTGGAGAGCGAGTTCGGGACGTGGACGAGGGAGATGCTGGCGGACTCCTGAACCGGCCTTTGGCCAGCGGTTTTCACCGGTTCCGGGGCATGACGGCAGGGTCCGTTGCCCGAAAGGGAAGGCCGCGCCGGTCGCGGTCGCCCGGAAAGGCAGCCGACTTGCCCCCGCCCAGGTCCGCGCGCCCCTGTCGCCATGCCGCACCCGCCTCCGAGACTCGGTATCGACGCAGGTGACACCCTTGGCACACGAAGGAGCGAGTATGCCGACGTACCTCACCCCGGGCGTGTACGTGGAGGAGGTGCAGTCCGGTGCGCGACCGATCGAAGGGGTCGGCACCGCCGTCGCCGCGTTCGTCGGCTTCGCCCAGACCGGACCCTTCCACGAGCCCACCCTGGTGACCAACTGGGACCAGTACACGCAGCTGTTCGGCGGTTTCACCGAGGGCACCTATCTGGCGCACGCCGTGTACGGCTACTTCGCCAACGGCGGCGGCGCGGCGTACGTGGTCCGCATCGGCGGCTCCGGCCGCGACTCCGCCGCCCCGGCGGCCCATTCGGTGCCCCGGCAGGCCCCGGCGCCCGAGCCGGTGGCGGTCGGCGGCTTCCTCGTCGCGGCCAAGCCCGGCGTCTCCGGGGTGTCGGTGGAGATCGCCGACCCGGAGGGCGACAACAACCCCGAGGACCGCTTCCGGCTGCTGGTGCGGCGCGGCGAGCAGGTGGTGGAGAACTACGACGTCTCCACCCGCAAGAACGTCAAGGGCTATGTGGTCAACCAGGTCCGGGCCTCCAAGCTGATCGAGGTCACCGAGCAGCGCGACGCCGCCCAGGTGCGGCCCGCCGCCCAGACGGTGGCCCTGCCCGACGCGCCGGGCGCCCCCGCGGTGCCGGCCGCCGGCGAGGTGTCCCGGCTCGACCCCGCCGAGTACGTCGGCGACTCCGCCGCCCGCACCGGGTTCGGCGGTCTGGAGGCCATCGACGAGATCACCATGGTGGCGGTCCCGGACCTGATGGGCGCCTACCAGCGCGGCGACATCGACGCGGAGGGCGTGCGCACGGTCCAGCTCGCGGTGATCTCGCACTGCGAGCAGATGGGCGACCGGGTGGCCGTCCTGGACACCCCGCCGGGCCTCAACGCCCAGCAGGTGCGCACCTGGCGCAACGACGAGGCCGGCTACGACTCCCGGTACGCCACCCTCTACTACCCCTGGGTGCGGGTCTTCGACCCGGCGGCCGGCCGCAACACCACGGTCCCGCCGAGCGGTCACATCGCGGGCGTGTGGGCGCGCAGCGACGCCGAGCGCGGTGTGCACAAGGCACCCGCCAACGAGGTGATCCGCGGCGCGGTCGACCTCGAACTGCGCCTGAGCAAGGGCGAACAGGACCTGCTGAACCCGATCGGCGTGAACTGCGTACGGGCCTTCCCCGGCCGCGGCATCCGGATCTGGGGCGCCCGCACCCTCTCCTCCGACCCGGCCTGGCGCTACCTGAACGTGCGCCGGCTGTTCAACTACCTCGAAGAGTCCATCCTGCTGGGCACCCAGTGGGTGGTCTTCGAGCCGAACGACGACCGGCTGTGGTCCAGCATCCGGCGCAATGTCACCGCGTTCCTCACCGAGGAATGGCGGCGGGGCGCGCTGTTCGGGCGCACCGCCGAGGAGGCGTTCTACGTCAAGTGCGACCGCGGCAACAACCCGCAGGAGTCCATCGACCAGGGCCGGGTCGTGTGTGAGATCGGTGTCGCGCCGGTCAAGCCCGCCGAGTTCGTGGTCTTCCGGCTGGCCCAGTTCTCGGACAGCACCAGCCTCATCGACGAATGAGACCAGTGACCCGCGGGTCGGTCTAGGAAAGGTGACGAAACAGTCATGGCAGAGGGCGATGCTCTTTCCACCCATGTCTTCGGCGTGCAGCTCGGCGGCTACATGGTGGAGTCCATCCAGGAGATCAGCGGCCTGACCGTCGAGGAAGAGGTCGTCGAGGTACGACAGGTCACCTCGGAGGGCAAGCAGATCATCCGCAAGCAGCCGGGCGCCCGGCAGGCGGGCGAGATCACGATCACCCGCGGACTCGACAAGTCCAGCGAGTTCACCAAGTGGATCAAGGAGACACTGAACAACGGGGCCGTCGACACCGCCCGGCAGAACCTGACCATCGAGATCAAGGACTCCAAGGGCGAGACGGTGCGCCGGATCCAGCTGATGCAGGGCTGGGCCTCCCGCTGGGAGGGTCCCTCGCTCAAGGCGGGCGAGTCCGCGGCGGCGACCGAGACGGTGACCATCGTGTTCGAGGAGATCGTCGTCGAATGAGGCGCCGTACGGTGACGGCGGGCAGCCTGGAGGAGATCCTCGACGCGACGGCGCCCGCCCCGGCCCCCGAGCAGTCGCAGGCCCCCGCGCCACCGTCCGGCCCCCCGGCCACGCGCGAGCACGGGCTGCGCACCGAGTTCGAGTTCGAGCTGCCGCGCGGGTACGTGGACGAGTCGGGCACGCTGCACCGCAGCGGGTCGATGCGGCTCGCCACGGCCCGCGACGAGTTGCGCCCGCAGATCGACCTGCGGGTCAAGGAGAACCCCGCGTACCTCAGTGTGGTGCTGCTGAGCCAGGTGATCACCCGGCTCGGCACCATCACCGATGTGCACGCGGGCATCGTGGAGCGGATGTACGCCACCGACGTCGCCTTCCTCCAGGACTTCTACCGCCGGGTCAACAGCGAGGGTCACACCCGCGCGGCGGTGACCTGTCCGCACTGCGAGGGCGGCTTCGAGGTCGACCT
This sequence comes from Streptomyces sp. NPDC043952, assembly GCF_056435325.1. Classification (NCBI taxonomy): domain Bacteria; kingdom Bacillati; phylum Actinomycetota; class Actinomycetes; order Kitasatosporales; family Streptomycetaceae; genus Streptomyces; species Streptomyces sp. NPDC043952. The sequence continues at coordinate 159,489 of NZ_JBWKES010000010.1, read as the reverse complement.
CTCGGGTGGGCGCCTGGGGGAATCGTGACGTACGCGCTTCCCCGGCTCCGGGAGGAAGTCGCGTACATCGCCTATCACTTCCACTGGCAGCGCGAGGAGATCCTCGACCTCACCCACGCGGAGCGCCGGCAGTGGGTGGGCGAGATCGCCCGTATCAACGCCCGTATGAACGAGGGTGGTTGAGGTCATGGCGTGGTGGGGTGGGGTACGCCGCCGCGGGGACCGGGCCGCCGACACCGCGTCGGCGGCTCCGTCGGGTCCGTCCGGCACCGGGCCGGCGGGGGCGTCTTCGTCCGTGCCCGAGGGATGGGACGGCGGCTGGCGCCGGGTCGCGCCGCCGTCGCTGACCGTGGCCCGCGCGCCGCTCGGCGTCAGCGACGGCCTCACCTTCCGCGACGGCCTCGCCTCCTGGCAGAACCCCGCCTTCGACTCGGGCCTCGGCCATGGGCTGCTGCCCTCGGCGCCGATGGGCCTGGTGCACGGCGTGACGCGTCCCGCCGTCCAGCGGTCCGAGCACGGAGGCGGCGGCCCGCTGCTGCTGCGCTCACTGCCGGAGCCCGGTGGCGAGGAGGCGGCGGACGGCGAGGGCGCCGGCTCCGCGCTGGCGCAGGTCCAGCGGGTGGTACGGGCCGAGGGCCGGACGGGTGGAGCGGTACGGCGCCGAGCCGGCTCGGCACGTCCGCATACCCCTTCCGAGCCCGTTGCCGGTGACCGTGCGGGGCGGGTGAGCGGACCGGAGCTTCCGGTGGTACGGCGGGTCGCCGTGGTGCCGCATGCTCCGAGCACCGGAACCCCGCCTCGGCGTACGGCAGTTGAGCCGGGCGGGGCGGAAGCCGTACGACCGCGACCGCTGGGCCCCTCGCTGACCGTCGCCCGGCGGGTGGCGACCGGGCCGGTACGCCGGGTCACGGCGGTACGACCGGCGCCGGGGGCCGGCGCGGAGGCCGGGGTCGGTGTGACCGGTTCCAGTTCCGGCGCCGGCGTTGCCAGTTCGGGTTCCGCTGCCGGCGTCGTTCAGCGTGCTTCCGCTCCCGGACGAGGAACTGGGCGCGCTCCGTTGGGGGCGCCGATGGCGGAACTCCCGCCCACCGCGACCCCGTTGGCCGTCGACGGTCCTTCCCGTTCCGTCACGGCCGATGTCGAGTCCCCGAGTGGTCCGGTGCTGCCGGTCGTGCAGCGCAGGGCGGACGCTCCCGCCGCTCCCGAGGCCGCCGCCGGGGAGGCCGCCGCGGCGCCGCGTGCCGTCACGGCCGACCCGCGGACCGGCGCCGGTGCGCAGGCCCCTGCCGTACAGCGCCAGGCGGACGACTCCGGTACGGCCGGTGCTCGGGCGGCGTCCAGGCCGCTGCTTCCCGAGGTGCGGCGCCAGGTGCACACCGGTGCCGCCGAAGGTCCCGAGACACCCCGCGCCACCGAGGTCCAGCCGCCGGCCGACCCGGTACTGCCCGTCGTACAGCGTCAGGCGGAGGCTCCTGGCCCCGCCGGGCACGAGCTGCCGGCCACCGAGGCACCCAAGCCCCGCGCCGCCACGGCCGACGCTCCGGCGCCCTCCCGGCCGCTGCTCCCCGACGTGCAGCGGCTGGTCACTCCCGGCCCCGCTGCGGACACACGACCGGCCAGGCCGGACCTGCCGGCGACCGGTGCCGCCGAGACTCCCGGCGCGGCCGACGCTCAGCCGACGGCAGGGCCGGTGCTGCCGGTCGTACAGCGCCAGACGGACGCCGCGGACGTACGGCCAGGCTCCGAGCCGGTGCCGCCCGTCATCCAGCGCAGGGCGGACGCCTCAGAAGCCGCCCAGCCGACAACCAAGCCGCTCCTTCCCGGAGTTCAGCGCCGGGTGGACGCTCCTGACGCGCCCGGCCTGCCCGCCGCCGACGGCACCCCCGCTTCCCGTGCCGCCGCCGGGCCGGTGCTGCCCGTCGTCCAGCGTCAGGCGGAGGCCCCCGGCACCGGGGCCCCCGCCAAGCCGTTGCTCCCCGGAGTACGGCCCCACGCGGACGCTCCCGCCACCACCGGCAAGGAACCTTCCACCACGGCTCCCCGACCGGCTGCCGCCGCCGAGCCGGCGCCCGGACCGGCGCTGCCCGTCGTACAACGCCAGACGGACGCCTCCGCGCTGCCCGGCGCCACGGCCACCCCGGCGACGCGGCCCGGCGCCGGACCGGCCGCCGAAGGGCCCGCGCCCACGCGCCGTACCGAGCGGCCCGGCCCGGCCGGGGCCCGCGCCCGTGGAGGTCTGGGCGCCCCTCTCTCCGCGCTCCCGCCGACCGCCACCCCGCGTGGGCCGGTCGATGCCGGTGGCCGTCCCGCCCAGCCCTCCGTCCAGCGCGCGGCGGCCAGGCAGGACTCCCCCCTCCTGGGAACGGCGGCGAGCACCGGGACGCCCGGAACGGTGACCAACTCACCTGCCCAGACGCCCACCGCGGGGCCCGCACCGGCCACTCCCCTGGTGACCCGTGCCGTGGCCCAGCCCGCCCCCTCGGCCGTGGGCGCGACCGGCGTCGTACAGCGCGCGGTATCCGCCGGACCGGCGACATCCGGAGGGCGCACCCCCGTCGTCGTGGCCCGTGCCCTCGCCGAGCCCCGCCGGGCCGTGCGCGCCACCGCCCGCTCGCTCCTCTCCGCCCGCCCCCTCACCCTCAGCACCCGTGCCCCTGAAGGCATGCCGCACCCCGCCGCCCCCGGCGCGCCCGCCAAGCCCCCCGTGGTGGCCGCCTCCTGGCATCGTGAACCGGCGCCCGAGGCCCGGCAGGCCGCACCCCAGGTGCAGAGGGCACCCGCTTCGACTCGCCCCGCACTCCCCGTCGTACGCCCGGACACCCCCGTCCAGCGGGCGGCGGCCGGTGCCGCCCTGCCGCTGACCGAGGCGCAGGCGCCCCCGCTCCAGGCGTCCCCGGCACCGGCGTCGCTCACGCCGCCCGGCGGGCTCCCCGTGCCCGTGGTGCGGGTGGCCCGGCCGGCGGAGCCGACTCCCGTGGTTCCGGGCGGCGTTCAGATCGATGTCGTCCAGCGGGACGCGAAGGGGGCCGCCGCCGGGAAGTCCGCGCCCACCCGCCCCCGTTCGGCCTCCGCCCCCGCCGCCTTCCCGGCGCCGGGCACCACGGCCGGCGGGAAGGAGGCCGCGCCGCAGGATCCGGGCGTCGACCTGGAGGACCTGGCGCGGCGGCTGCTGGACCCGTTGGCCCGGTTGCTGCGGGCCGACATGCGGCGGGGACGGGAACGCGCCGGACGCCCCTACGACGGACGGCGCTAGCGGACATGGAACGGATGGCCCACGGATGACGGACAACATCTTCGCGACGAGCGTGTTCTTCCGGCTCCAGATCGGCGGCAATGATCTGGGCGCCTTCCACACGTGCTCCGGCATGGGCGCGCAGGTGGAGATGGAGAGCTACGCGGAGGGCGGCAACAACGGCTTCACCTGGCAGCTGCCGGGCCGGGTCACCTGGTCGAACATCACGCTGACCCGGCCGGTCACCGCCGACACGATGAAGATCAGCCGCTGGCTGGACCAGACGCTGCGCCGCGTGGAGCCCAAGGACGGCGAGATCGTGGCGCTGAAGCCGAATCTGTCGCGGATCGTCGGCTGGCAGGTGCTCGGCATCGTGCCGGTGCGCTGGGAGGGGCCGTCCTTCGACCCGGCCAACTCGCAGCCGGCGGTGGAGACTCTGGAGATCGCCCACGAGGGACTGCGGCCCTCCTGACCCCGCCGCTCCACCCCCTGTCACCCCGATCCGTACGAAAGGAGTTCCCGGTATGTCCGCCGCCCCCCGCACCAGCCGTGCCCGGGCCCAACTGACCCTGAAGGAACCCCCTTCGGCGGTCGGCGCGAAGCCCGGCGGGACCATCGCGCGGCTCGATCTCCAGTTCAACCCGTCCACCCTGCAACTGCGCAAGTCCACCACCTGGCGGCGCACCCCCTCGCGGATGGCCGGGCAGTCGGCGCTGCCGGAGTTCGTGGGCAGCGGGCCGCGCGAGCTGAGCCTTGAGGTCTTCCTCGACGCGACGTCGACGCACGACGACTCGGTCGAGCAGGCGGTGGAGAAGCTGATGAAGGCCTGCGTGCCGAGCCCGGCGAGCCTCGCCCGCAAGAAGCCGGCGAGCCCCTGGGTGCGGTTCGAGTGGGGTACGGCCCGCACGACCTCGTTCGACGGGGTGATGTCGGGGCTCTCGGTGACGTACACGCTGTTCGACGTGGACGGCAAGCCGCTGCGGGCGACCTGTTCGCTCTCCATCGAGGAGGCGAGCGTCGATCCGGCGGGCCAGAACCCCACCTCGGGCGCGCGCACCGCCCGCAGCACGCACACGATCGTGGCCGGGGACAGCCTGGCGCTGCTGGCCTGGCGGGAGTACGGCAACCCGACGGCCTGGCGGGTGATCGCGGAGGCGAACGGGATCGACGACCCGATGGACCTGGCGCCCGGCACCGAACTGGTGGTGCCGGCGCTCGGGGACGCGGGCGGTGAGGAGGAGCGGTGACGACACCCGAGGCGCGCGGCGGCCGGTCGTTCGCGGCGGACCCCGTCGTGGAGGCGCCCGGTGAGCTGCCGCAGGTCTGGGCGGCGCAGCTGGTGAGTTGTGTGGTGGACGAGAACGTGGGGCTGCCGGACACGGCGGTGCTCACCTATCGCGACCCCGACAACGAGTTCCTCCAGTCGACCGGCGTCACGCTCGGCACACCGCTGAAGGTGTCGGTGGTGACGGTCGCCGGGCAGGCGCGCGAGCAGTTGTTCAACGGCGAGGTCACGGCGGTGGAGATCGACCGGGACGGCACCGGCTCGTTCACGGTGGTGCGCGCCTATTCCAAGGCGCACCGGCTGCAGCGCGGCCGGAAGGTGGTGGCGTACCGGAACATGACGGCCGCCGCGATCGTGCGCAAGGTGGCCGCGGGCGCCGGTCTGCCCGTGGGGAAGGTGGAGGCCGCGCCGGTCACCTACCAGCAGTTGTCGCAGGCCAACGTCTCCGACTGGGACTTCCTCCAGTATCTGGCGGGCGAGAGCGGTGCGCAGGTGCGGGTGGACGACAAGGGGGTGCTCCAGTTCACCCGGCCCGAGCCGGCGTCGGGGGCGCCCGCGCCGTCGACCCCGGCCACGCAGAGCCCGATGGTGCTGGAGTACGGGCGCAATCTGCTGGCGCTGCGGGCCGCCCTGTCGGGCGCGGACGGCGCGTCGCAGGTGGAGGTGCGCGGCTGGGACGTCACCACCAAGACGCCGCTGGTGGCCCGGCAGCCGTCGGTGACCAGCCAGTCGGTGCAGCCGGGGCTCTCACCGTCGCTGGCGTCCGCGTTCGGGGCGAGCGCCAAGCTGACGGTGACCGACACCCCGTACCGTACGCAGGCCGAGACGGCGGCGGCGGCATCGGCGATCTCCGCCCAAGTGGCTTCCGGATTCGCCGAGTTGGAAGTGGTGGTGGAGGGCAGTCCGCGGCTGCGGGCCGGGGTGCCGGTGGCGCTCGGCAATGTGGGGCCCGCGTTCTCCGGCCGGTACACGGCGACCGCCGTGCACCACAGCCTCGATCCGCACCGCGGCTACCGGACCACGGTGTGGGTCAGCGCCAGCCCGGACCGGTCGCTCGCGGGCCTGGCGACCGGGGCCAACGCGCCCGGACGGGGCCCGCGCATTCCGGGCCTGGCGATCGGTGTGGTGACGGACGTGCGGGAGCCGGGCGGCGCGCAGAGCGGCGCGGTGCGGCTCAAGTTCCCCTGGCTGGACGACACGTACGTGTCCGACTGGGTGCGCACGGTGCAGTGGGGCGGCAAGGGCGGCGGGGGCGTGGTCAGCCCGGAGGTCAACGACGAGGTGCTGGTCGGCTTCGAACAGGGCCTGCTGGACAGCCCGTACGTCATCGGCGGCCTGTACAACGGCGTGGACACCCCGTCCAAGCACGACGTCCCGCTGATCGACGGGACCAGCGGCAAGGTCAACCGGCGTTCCATCGTGTCCCGTTCGGGGCACCGGGTGGAGCTGCTGGACCCGCGGTCGGGGCCCTCCGGGGTACGGCTGCGCACCGGCGACGAGCGCATGGAGGTGCTGCTCGACGACCGCGACGATCTGATCACGCTGACCGTGTACGCGGCCGGCGGGCGGCGCGCGCTGTCCTCGGTGCGCCTGGACGAGCACGGCATCACCCTGGACGCGGGCACCGGCACGGTCACCGTGAAGGGCGCCTCCGTGGACATCCACGGCACCAACTCGGCGACCGTGTCCGGCCGTTCGGCGACGGTCTCCGGGCAGACCGACCTCACGCTGGACGGCGGCCTGCTGGGGGTGCTCAAGGCCGACCTCGTCCGCATCAACTGACCCACCCGCACCAGAAACTTCCCAGGAGGAGCCCCACATGCCCGGCGCAGCCCGTACCGGCGATTCCACCAGCCACGGCGGGGTGGTCGCCACCCCGCCGCCCGGCGCCGCCGCGACGGTGGCGCGGGTGCTGATCGGCGGCAAACCCGCCGCCGTGGTGGGCAGCCTGCACACCTGCCCGATCCCCCCGCACGCGGCCCTCGGCCCCGGCAATGTGATCATGCCCAGTCCGGCCGCGCTGACCTCGGGCCTGGTCCTGATCGGCGGGCTGCCGGCCGCACGGGCGGGCGACAAGACCACGTGCGGCGCGAACGTCCTGCTCGGCGCCCTGAACGTGCAGATCGGAGGGGTGTGATGAGCGAGCGGTTCATCGGCCGGGGCTGGGCGTTCCCGCTGCGGGTCGGCCCGACCGGCGGGATCGCGCTGGTGGAGCGGGAGCGGGAGATCGAGGAGGCCATCCGGCTGGTCCTCGGCACCGCGCCCGGTGAGCGGCCGATGCGGCCCGAGTTCGGCTGCGGCATCCACGACTACGTCTTCGCGCCCGGCGACGGCTCCACCGCGGGCCGGATCGCGCAGCAGGTGCGCGAGGCGCTGGAGCGCTGGGAGCCGCGGATCGGCGTGGACGAGGTGGTCGTCGCCTTCGACGCCGTGGACGACGGCACCCTCTACATCGATGTGCGCTACACGATCCGTTCCACCAACGACCGGCGCAACCTGGTGTTTCCCTTCTACACGATCCCCTCCGAGGAGGGGACCGAGGAAGCGGTCGCGGACTGATGGCCCTGCCCTCCCCCAATCTGGACGACCGGCGCTTCCAGCAGCTCGTCGACGAGGCGAAGCGCTATGTGCAGCAGCGCGCTCCGGAGTGGACCGATCACAACGTCTCCGATCCGGGCGTCACCCTGATCGAGACGTTCGCGTACATCGTGGACCAGCTGCTGTACCGGCTGAACCGGGTGCCGGACAAGAACTACACCGCTTTCCTCGACCTGTTGGGCATCCGGCTGTTCCCGCCCGCGGCGGCCTGCGCCGAGGTGGACTTCTGGCTGTCGGCGCCGCAGCAGGACGCGGTGACGCTGCCCGCGGGCACCGAGGTGACCACCTCGGACGGCGAGGCCGAGGAGCCCGTGGTGTTCGCCACCAAGGACGAACTGCGGATCGTGCCCAGCGAGTTGACCCGGCTGGTGAGCGCGCCGCGGGGCGGTGAGCAGACCGACCGGACGCGCGAGCTGGCCGAGGGCCGCGACGTGCGGTGCTTCCAGGCGGCCCCGCAGCCGGGTGACGCGCTGCTGTTCGGGCTGCCCACGGCGGTGCCGCGGTGCATCGTGGCGGTCCGGCTGGACAGCCGGGTGGAGGGCGTCGGCGTGGATCCGCGCCAGCCGCCGCTGGTGTGGGAGGCGTGGGACGGCGGCCGCTGGCGGCTGTGCGAGACCGGCGCGGACACCACGGGCGGTCTGAACCGGCCCGGCGAGGTGATCGTGTACGTGCCGGGCGGGCACACGGCGTCCGTCATCGGCGGCACCCGCGCGGGCTGGCTGCGCTGCCGGGTCACCGAGCCGGAGGCGGGCCAGCCGTTCTACTCGGAGTCCCCGACGGTGCGCGAGGCGACGGTGTTCACGGTCGGCGGCACCACCGCGGTCGAGCACGCCGAGACCGTCACGGACGTGCCGCTCGGCACCTCGGAGGGGGTGGCGGGCCAGACGTTCCGGCTCGGCCGCCCGCCGGTGCTGCTGGACGGCGGGCCGCCGCTGGTGGAGGTCTCCTCGGCCGACGGCTGGCAGCGCTGGGAGGTGGTCGAGCACTTCGGCCGCTCGGGCCCCGGCGACCGGCATGTGCGGGTGGACGCCACCACCGGCGAGTTCAGCTTCCCGCCGGCGCTGCGCGAGCCGGACGGCACGCTGCGGCTGTGCGGGGCGGTGCCGGAGAAGGGCGCCCACATCCGGGTGTCCCGCTACCGCACCGGCGGCGGCCCGGCCGGCAATGTGGCCCGCGGCGCGATCTCGGTGCTGCGCAGCTCGGTGCCGTACATCGCGCGGGTCGTCAACCGGGAGGCGGCGCGCGGCGGCGTGGACGGGGAGACCGTCGCCAACGCCAAGCTGCGTGCCCCGGACGCGCTGCGCATGCAGGAGCGGGCGGTCACGGCCGAGGACCACGAGATCATCGCCCGGCAGGCGGCGCCCTCGGTGCGCCGGGTGCGCTGTCTGCCCGCCGGGGACGCGGGGGCCGGGCCGGGTGCGGTGCGGGTGCTGGTGGTGCCGGACGCGGTCGCCGACGAGGGCGACGACCGGCTCCGCTTCGAGCAGCTCATCCCGTCCGACCAGGTGCTGACCGCGATCACCGAGAGCCTGGACGAACGGCGTCTGATCGGCACCCGGCTGGTGGTGGAGCCGCCGGTCTACCAGGGCGTCACCGTGGTCGCCCGGCTGGCCACCGCACCGGCCGACTCCGACCGGGTGCGGGACGCGGCGCTGGCCGCGCTGTTCCGGTACCTCAACCCGCTGCGCGGCGGCCCGGACGGCACCGGCTGGCCGTTCGGGCGTCCGGTGCAGTACGGCGAGGTGTTCGGGGTGCTCCAGCGGGCCACCGGCAACGCGCTGGTGGAGGACATCCGGCTGTTCGCCGCCGACCCGATCACCGGGCGGCGCGGCGCGCCGGTGGACCGTATCGACGTCGGTCCGGGCGCGCTGGTCTTCTCCTACCAGCACCAGGTCGTCGTGCAGCCCATCGAGCCGGAGGGGCGGCCATGAGCCGTGCCGCCGTTCCCGGTCTGCCGAGCCGGCATCCGATCGGCGGGCTGCTGCCCGCGCTGTACGCCGACGACGACTTCGCGCAGCGGTTCACGGCGGGCCTGGACACCGTCCTCGCCCCCGTGTTCGCCACGCTCGACAATCTGGCCGCCTATCTCGACCCGCGCGTCGCCCCGGCCGACTTCGTGGCCTGGCTGGCGTCCTGGGTGGGTGCGGCCGACGACCCGCAGTGGCCGGACGAGCTGCGCCGCGAGGCGGTGGTACGGGCGGTCGAGCTGCACCGCTGGCGCGGCACCCGGCGCGGTCTCGTGGAGCGGCTGCGGCTCACGCTCGGGGTGGACGCCGAGGTCACCGGCGACGGCGGCGCGGTGTGGTCCCGTACGCCGGGCAGCCCGCTGCCGCCCGCGCCCTCCGGTGAGGTGCTGGTCCGGGTGTGGCCGGGCCGGGAGCCGGTGGTGGACGCGGACCGCGTCCGCGAGATCGTCCGTGCCCACTGTCCCGTCCATGTCTCCTGCCGGGTCGAGATCCTGTCCGGACCGCCCGCCGACGAAGGGAGGTGACGCCATGCGCGCCTGTCCCGCGTGCGGGGCGTCCAACGGCTCCGACGACGACTTCTGCGGCAACTGCGGTGCGTATCTGGGCTGGTCCTCGGAAGGGGCCGCGCGGACGCCGGTGGGCGGCGGCAACGCCCCTGCGGACGAAGGGAGTTCGCCCGCCTCGACGCCGGAGGTCGACTCACGCCCGAACGGCCGGACGAGCGAGGCGAGTTCGGGTTCGACGGCGGCCGACACCCGGTCCCGTGCGGAGGAACGCCGTACGACGCGTACCGACGCCGACGCCGGGCCGGTCCAGGCTCCGCCGGTTCGCGGTACGGCACCCACCGCGTCCGGCGAGTCCGGCGCACCCCCCGCACGCAGCACACCCGCCGCGCCCCCGGCTCCCCCGGCGCCCCGCACGGCTCCCGAGCGGGCGGCGGCCACGACCCCGCGCACACCTCCGGCACCGCCGACACCCCAGGCCTCTCCGGCCTCCCCGGCCTCTCCGGAACCGCGTACCTCGCCGCCCTCCGTCCCTGCCGCACCCCCGCCCCGCACTCCCCCCGCCGCCCCGGCCCCGCGGGCGCCCCGTGCTCCCGAGCCCGTCGAGCCGGCGGCCCACCAGCCCGCTCCCGTGCTGCCCGGAAAGCCGGTCGCGCCGCGGCCCGTCGTGCGGCCGGTGGAGCGGCGGGACGAGGTGGTCGGGCCGCCGTGCCCCGCGTGCGGGACGCCGAATCCGCCGGGGCGCAGGTTCTGCCGGCGCTGTGCCACCCCGCTGAACCCGCAGGCGGCCCCCGCGCCGCTGCCCTGGTGGCGGACGGTGTGGCCGTTCCGGCGCCGGGTGCGGGCCGGGTCCGGGCGGTGGGTGCGGGTCCTGGTGATCCTGCTGGTGGTGCTCGCGCTGGGCGTGGGCGGATTCCTGCTGCTGCCCGCCGGGCGCGCCCTGTTCGAGGACACCCGCGACAAGCTCGCCGGCACCGAGGCCGTCACCGCGACCCGTGTCACGGCGAGCGCGGCCGTGCCCGGCCATCCGGCGTCGAACACCAAGGACGGCCTGAGCAACCGCTATTGGGGCGCGCCGGGGCCGGGCGCCTCGGTGACGTACACCTTCGGCAAGCCGTTCCGGCTGGTGGATCTCATCATCACCAACGGCGCCTCCGACTCGCCGGAGCAGTACGCGACCGAGGCCCGTGCGCTCCAGATGGACATGGAGGTCACGTCCTCGGACGGCACCGTGCACCACAAGTCCATCTCGCTGAGCGACAAGGCGGGTCCGCAGACGGTGCAGACCGGGATCGACGACGTGGTGCGGGTGCGCCTGGTGCTGCACTCGGTCACCGGACTGACGGCCGGCCGCCATGTCGCCGTCGCGGAGGTGGAGTTCTTCCAGCGGAGCTGAACTCCGCTCCGGATCAGGGGAGTCGACGCTCCTGGCCCGGCTGCGACCGCGGGCGCAGCCGGGCGGCCAGGGCGGCGACGTCGTCCTCGGTGGCGCGGGCGTCCAGCCGGGTGACCACGGTGTCGAGGATGTCCTCCAGGCCCGGCGCGGCCCCGAAGTCGATCGCGCCGAGCCGGTCCAGGGAGCGGTCGATGTCCTCGCCGCGCCGCTCGACCAGCCCGTCGGTGAACAGGATCAGGGTCTGCCCCGGCGCCAGCCGGAAGGTGGCCGGCTCATAGCCGCCGAGCCCGGTGCCGAGCGGCGGTCCGACGGGTACCGGCAGCGGAGTCGCCCGGCCGTCCGCGTCGATCACGAACGGCGGCAGATGCCCGGCGCTGGCCAGCGTCACCAGGCCCCGGTTGGGGTCGATCTGCGCCAGCAGGCAGGTGGCGGGCCTGCGTTCGGGTTCGTCGGCGGCCATGTCGTCGAGCTGGCGCAGCACCCGGTGCGGGGGCAGGTCGGCGGAGGCGATGTAGCGCAGCGAGGAGCGGTAGGCGGTCATGTCGACGGCGGCTTCCAGGCCGTGCCCCATGACGTCGCCGACGACCAGCAGGGTGCGGCCGAAGTGCAGTCGTACGGTCTCGCACCAGTCGCCGCCGACCAGCGCGCTGTGCCCGACGGGCAGGTAGCGGATGGCGACGTCCAGGTTCGGGTGCGGGCGGCCTGGTTCGGCCAGCAGGGCGCGCTGGAGCTTGCCGACGATGCCGCTGACCGCGTCGTGCTCGCGGGCGCCCCGGATGTGGGAGGCGGCGCGCTCGGTGAGGAAGCGCAGGAACTCCGCCTCGGGTGCCGCGTAGGGCGCGCGGTCGCGGGCGCAGACCAGCACGCCGTAGTTCCGGCCGCCGGTGGCCAGCGGTACGCAGAGCGCGGAGCGTTCGTCGCCGGGTTCCGCGGCGACGGCCAGGTCCTGGTCCGGGTCCGCGGCGCCGCGGGCGGCCGCGGCGACCCGCCGGGCCTCGGGCAGCAGGGCCGGGTTCCCGCCGACCGCCCCATAAGCGACGCCCGCCTCGCGGCCCCAGCGGAGCACGGCCGCGGCGCCGCCCAGCTGGGCGACGGCGGCGCGGGTCAGCTCCGCGCAGGTCGTGTCCTCGTCGAGGGTCGTACCGATCGTGGCCGCCACCGCGCGCAGCCCGGCCGGGCCCGCGGGCACCGTTTCCGGGGCGGGCCCGGCGGGACCGTGTTCGACGGAGTCGACCGCGGACTGGCGAAACGGCTGAAACCAATCCACCACAGGACTCACCTTAAAGGGGGACACCCGCACCGTCCCACCATGAGCACCTCAGCATCCGCGGGCGCCCTCCCGGCTCTGCCGGGCCGCGACCCGGTCCAGGACCGGCCGCCAGCTCTCCAGGGGAGGTACCCGCAGGCCGACGACCTTCCCGGCGTCGTCGGCGCGGCGCAGCGCGACCGCCGCCGCGAAGTCCGGGCCGCCCTCGAAGGCGGCCGCCTCCGCCGGGGTCATCGGGCCGCCCTGGCAGCCGAGGGTGCGGGCGCTCTCCGCGGACAGCGCGAGCCGCGGATCGGTGGCGGCGAGGTAGCGCTTGGCCGGAATGTGCAGGGCGACCAGGCGGGCGACGCGGGGTCCGAGCAGGCCCTCGACGGCCGCCGCGGCATGGGGGCCGTGTCCGGCCTCGTCGCCGGGCACCAGGTGGTGGCCGATGTCGTGGACGAGCCCGGCGGCCTGCGCCTCCTCGTCGCCGGGGCGGCTCACCGCGAGCAGGGCGGCGACCTGGAGGCCGTGGTCGAGGATGTCCACCGGGTCGCCGGAGCGGTCCGGCCTGTCCCAGACGCCGGCGCACCCGGCCAGCAGGCCCATGAGCGCGTCGACGGAGGAGATCGGGCGGTGCGTCATGAGGACACGCTGCCTCGGCGGGGTGTACGGGAGGGTGTACGACGGGTGGCCGGAAGATGTCGGTCCCGTCCGGCCTGTACGTTCCCACAGACCGGGCGTAAATCCTTCCCGCGCAGGATGCTGGAGCGAGAAGCCCGTGAGGAGGCAGGAGGCGCGGCCGGTGATCGCCGTCAACCCGCTGGACAGTGCCTCGGTGCTGGCCGCCTTCGGCGCGCTCGGGGTGCTGGCGGTGATCTTCGCGGAGTCGGGGCTGCTCGTCTTCGGTTTCTTCCTGCCGGGGGACACGCTGCTGTTCCCGGCGGGTGTGCTGTGCGCGGGCAGCGCCGGGCAGCCGCCGCGGCTCGCGCTGTGGCAGGTGCTGCTGTGCGCGGCGATCGGCGCGGTGGCCGGGGGCCAGGTCGGCTATCTGATCGGGCGGCACGGCGGCCGGGCACTGCTCGCGCGCACCTCCAGCAAGCGGGTGAAGGGCGCGGCGGCCCGCGCGGAGGAGCTGCTGGCCCGGTACGGCTACGGCAAGGCGCTGGTGATCGGCCGGTTCGTGCCGTTGCTGCGCACGGTGCTGCATCCGGTGGCGGGGGCGCTCGGGGTACCCGCCCGGCCGTTCACCCTCTGGCAGACCGTGGGCGGGGTGCTCTGGTCGCAGGCCCTGGTCCTGGCGGGTTTCACCCTCGGCGCGTCGGTCCCCCAGGTGGACGACTACCTGCTGCCGCTGGTCGCGGTGGTCGTCGTCGCCTCCATGCTGCCGCTGCTGGTGGAGGCGCACAGGACCCATCGGGAGCGGCACGACCAGCCCGAGCAGGACGACGGGTCCGAGCGGCCCGGCGAGCCCGAGCGGGACGACCGGTCGGAACGGTACGACCGCTCGGAGCCGCGCGACCAGTGAGCGGGGCCCTCCCGAAGCCCCGCTAGCCCCCGCCCCCCTACACCCCCGCCGCCCGGTGCCGCACCCGTCCCGCCACCACCGTGAGCACCACCGGCACCTCCGCCAGCTCGGTGTCGGCCACCGCGAGGGGGTCCTCCGCGAGCACCGTGAGGTCGGCGCGGTGCCCGACGGCGAGCCGGCCCGCGCACTCCTCCTCCCCCGCGGCCCACGCGGCGTTCACCGTCATCGCCCGCAGCGCCTGGAGGCCGGTGAGGGCCTGCTCGGGGCCGTGCGGCGGCAGGGAGAGGTCGGCGGGGCGGCGGTGCCGGGCGCCGGCCATGACCTGGAGCGGTGGGTACGGCGCGATGGGCCAGTCGGAGCCGAGCACCACCGTGGCCCCGGCCGCCCACAGGTCACGGCAGCGGAACGCGCGCGCCGCCCGCTCCTCGCCGAGCCGCCGCGACCAGTTGTCGGTGTGGTCGGCGCGGGTGAACTCGCAGCAGTGCGTGGGCTGCATGGACGCGGCGACCCCGAGCGGCCCGAACCGCCGTACGGTGTCGTCCGGCACGGTCTCGATGTGCTCGACGCGGTGCCGGACGCCGCTCGGGTGCCCGGCCTGCGCCTCTTCCACGCAGTCCAGCACATGCCGTACGGCCGCGTCGCCGATGGCGTGGGTGGCCGTGGGCACTCCGGCGCGGTGCAGCGCGGCGATCACCTGGCTGTAGCGGCGCGGGTCGGGCCAGAAGGCGCGGGCGGACTCGCCGTGCCGGTCGGGGTCCTCCAGCCAGGCGGTGCCGTTGTCGATGGTGCCGTCCATGAACAGCTTCACCCCGGCCACCCGCCACAGCGCGCCGCCGCTGCCCTGGAGCCTGATCAGCTCGGCGAGGGCGTCGTCGTCCGTCTCCGGGCGGCACCAGGGGTGTACCCGCAGCCGCAGGGGCAGCGCGTCCCGGTCCTCCAGCGCGGCGTAGACGCCGAGGCCGGTGCCGTCCATGGCGTGCCCGCCGGTGAGGCCGGCCGCGGCCATGGCGCCCAGCACCTCGGCGGTCCGCGCCCGGATCTGGGCCCCGGTCGGCTTGGGCGCGGCGGCCTCGGCCGGCTCACAGGCGGCGTCCTCCAGGAGCAGCCCGGTGGGCCGGCCCTCGGCGTCGCACACGATCTCCGAGCCCTGTGCGAACGTGCGCGGTCCGTCGATGCCCGCCAGTTCCAGGGCGCGCTCGCTGGCGAGCAGCGAGTGGCCGTCGAAGAGGTCGAGGAGGGCGGGGATGCCGTCGAGGACGGGGGCGAGCGCGGCGTGGCCGACCGGGGCGGTGCCGAAGGCGTTGGGGTCCAGGCCCCAGCCGCGCAGCCAGGCGCCGGGCGGCAGCTTCCGCGCGGTCCCGGCGAGCGCTTCCCGCACGGCGTCCAGGTCGCGGCAGCCGGAGAGGTCGACGCCCATGGTGCGCTCGGCGCCGGAGACCGGGTGCAGATGCCCGTCGGTCAGGCCCGGCACGACCACCGCGCCGCGCAGGTCCAGCACGGTGCTGCGCGGCCCGGCGAGCGCGCGGGCCTCCCGGTCGTCGCCGAGCAGGACGATGTGGCCGCCGTGCGCGGCGAGCGCCGTGTGCGGCAGGAGGCCGCCGGTGGCCGGGTCGAGCAGCCGGGCGGAGAGCAGGACGAGGTCGGCGGGCACGGGGCTCCTTCGGACTTCGGGCTTCGAACTTCGGGCTTCAGGCGTCGGGCTTCGAATGTCGGGGATCGGTCTTCGGGGATCGGTCTTCGGGCTTCGCGGCAGGTGGAGGACGTCAGCCGGCGGTGACGGCGGCGCGCGTCAACGCGCCCTCGTCCAGCCCGAGTTCATGCTCCGCGGTGCGATGCGCCATGCGGACCACCGCGGCCGGGAGTTCCGGGCTGACGGTGTTGACGTCGACGCTGAGCCCGTCGAGGACGACGAGGATCTGGAGCGCGACCGCGAGGGGGTCCCCGGTGCGGAACTCGCCGGCGGCCACGCCGTCCTGGATCAGTCCTTCGAGGCGGGCGCGCCAGTCGGCCTCCTGGAGGGCGACCCGGTCGCGCAGCGGGGGCCGGTAGCGGCTGAGGTGGCGGGCGTTGAGCCAGAGCCGGCTGATCGCGTCGTACGCCTCCCCCGAGGTGTGGCCGAGGAAGCGTGCCAGCCGCTCCAGCGGGGTGCCGTCGTGCGGCCCGGCGGGCAGCAGGCGGTCCAGTTCCCCCGTGGCCGCGCTGCCGAACGCCTCCGCCACCAGTTCCTCGGCCGAGGGGAAGTAGTGGCTGATCAGCCCCGGCCGCACCGCCAGCTCCTCGGCGACCCGGCGCAGGGTGATGCACTCCAGGCCCTCGGCCAGCGCGATCGCGGCGGCCGTGTCCACGATCTCGGCCCGCCGGGCGGCCGGATCTTTGCGGATTCGCTTGCGCTGAACGCTTGACGACATGACGGCGATGCTATTGAGTGACCGACCAATAAGCAACTGGTCGCTTGCCCAATAAGCGGCCGGCCTCCCTTCCCGCCGCTTCCGGAGGGCCCCATGGCGTCCACGCTCCCCGACCCGAGTCCCGACGCGCGGACCACGTCCGCCGAGAAGACCGCCCCCGCGCCCCAAGGCTCCGGCGGCATGGAGGCGCACGGCATCGACCACATCCCGGACTCCGAACGCCGGGGCAGGCCGAGGGAGTTGTTCGCGGTGTGGGCCGCCGCCAACGTCAACTACCTGAGCCTGGTGGTGGGCGGGGCCCTGGTGCTGATGGGCCTGAGCCTGTGGCAGGCGCTCGCGGTGATCGTCGTCGGCAATCTGTTCTGGCTGCTCACCGGGCTGCTCGCGATACCGGGACCCGCGGCGGGCGCGCCGAGCGAGGTCATCACGCGGACGCTGTACGGGGTGCGCGGCAACCGGGTCAACAACGCGGTGACCGGCTGGCTGATCTCGGTCTGCTACTTCGCGCTCAACCTGGCCGCCGCGGCCACCGCCGCCTTCTCCCTGGTGGGCGACACCGGTCTGCCGGTGGGCACGGCGGTGAAGGCGCTCGTGGTGGTGCTCATCGCCGCGATCACCCTCGCCATCAGCGTCTACGGCCATGCCGCGATCGTCCGGCTCTACCTGCCGATCACCCTCGCCCTGACGGCCGTGTTCGCGGTCCTCGGGGTCGTGGTGCTGCGGCACACGGAGTTGGGGTACGTCCCGGAGCGTCCGCTGACCGGCAACGCGCTGTGGGCGACCGTCCTGGCCGGTGTCGCCCTGATCGCCTCGAACCCCCTCTCCTACTCCACCAGCGCGGACTTCTCCCGCTATCTGCCGCGCGCCACCCCGGCGCGTGCGGTGGCCGGCTGGACGGCGCTGGGCGGATTCCTGCCCGGTGTGGTGGTGTGCGGGCTCGGCGCGTGTGCCGCGACCGCCGTCGACATGAACGACCCGGAGTCCTCCCTCCAGCCGCTGCTGCCCGCCTGGTTCCGTCCCGTCTTCCTGTTCGCGCTGGTCCTCGGCACCATCGCCCTCAACGCGCTGACCGCCTACAGCGCCGGGCTCGCCCTCCAGGCGGTCGGCCTGCGCATCCGCCGCCAGGTCAGCGTCCTGATCGACGGCACCGTGTCCGTCGCGCTCACCCTGTACGCGCTGCTGGTCTCCAACTTCCTGGACACGGTGGGCGATGTGCTCCAGCTGACCGTGGTCCTGCTCGGCCCCAGCACGGCCGTGTTCGCCGTCGACATCCTGCTGCGCCGCAACCGGTACGACGGTCCCGCGCTCGCCGACGGGTCCCCGGCCGGCCCCTTCTGGTTCACCGGCGGCGTCAACTGGCGCGGCACGCTGGCCCTCTGCCTGGGCGTGGCCGCCTCCGCGCTGTGCGTGGACACGGTCTACACCGGGCCGCTGGCCACCGCCCTCGGCGGGGTGGACCTCGCCCTCCCGGCGGGCCTCGTCGTGTCCGCCGTCGCCTACGCGCTGCTGACGCCTGCCGCCGCGCGCTCTGGACCGCGCCGGGCGCATCCGTGAGACTGGCCGGGTCGGACGCCCCTAATTCCAGGACGGTGCCATGGAAGAGGAAGTCCCGCGCGTGCAACTCACCGAGCGCGCTCAGGAATTGGTGCGCCGGTTGCGCGCCGTGCACGGACCGCTGATGTTCCACCAGTCCGGCGGCTGCTGCGACGGCAGCGCACCCATGTGCTATCCGGAGGGCGAGTTCCGCACCGGCGGCTCGGACGTGCTGCTGGCCGAGCTGGACGTGGCGGGGGTGGCGGAGCCGGTCACCTTCTGGATGTCGCGCAGCCAGTACGAGGCATGGAGCCACACCCGGCTCATCGTGGACGTCGTGCCGGGCCGGGGCAGCGGATTCTCCCTGGAGGCACCCGAGGGGGTGCGTTTTCTCACCCGTTCTCGCGTAGTCGACGCCTAGTCCTCCCACCGGCCGCCCTCTTCTGGTGCACTGCCCCTGCACACAGGGACAGTTGACGAAACATCAGGGGGCACGGTGACCAGACGTCGCGGGCGTTCGGCAGCGGGCAGAGCGGTTCTCACGGTTGTCACGGCGTTCGGTGTACTGGCCGGCGCGGCCCTCGCGGGGGCGGCGCCGGCCGGTGCCGTTCCGGCGGGCACCACCATCGCGCCGGGCGTCACCTACCGGCAGTTCGACCTCCCGGCCGCCGCGGGCACCACGCACGCCCATCTGCTCACGGTCGACCTCCGTGATCCGCGTGTGCGCGTCGGCCTGCTCGATCCGGGCGCGGTGGCCGCCCGCGCCACGGTCTCCCGGATGGCGGACGCGGCGAAGGCGGTCGCGGGCGTCAACGGGGACTTCTTCGACATCACCGAGACCCAGCATCCGGGCGTGGACCCCACCGGTGCGAGCGTCGGCCCGGCCGTGGCGGACGGCCGGGTGCTCAAGGCCGCGGTGCCGGACGGCCAGCGGTTCGGGCCCGCGCTGCCGCCGGGCACGGACACCGAGGACGTCCTCGGCGTGGGCACCGACCGCCGGGCCCGCCTGGACCACCTCACCCTGACCGGCTCGGTGCGCACCCCGCGGGGCACCCTGCCCCTGAAGGGCCTCAACCAGTACGCGCTGCCGCAGAACGCGGTCGGCGCCTACACCTCCCGCTGGGGCAGCGCCTCGCGCGAGCGCGCGGTCTGCGGCACCGACACCAACCGGGCGGCGGGTTGCAGCTCCGAGACGTACGAGGTGACGGTGCGCGGCGGCCGGGTGGTGACCGTCGCCGACGCTCCGGGCAGCGGCGCGATCCCGGCCGGCACCACGGTCCTGGTGGGCCGCGAGAAGGGCGCCGAGCAGTTGCGCGAACTCGCCGTCGGGGACGCGGTGTCCGTCACCCACAAACTGGTCGCGGCCGTCTCCAGGGTCGCCTACGCCTTCGCGCTCGGCGGTTTCCCGGTGCTGCGCGACGGCAGGCCGCTGTCCGGCCTGGACGACACCACCTCGGCGGTGCGCACCGCCGTGGGCTTCGACGCGAGCGGACGGCGGCTGCTGATCCTGGCCCTGGACGGCGCCGTCGCCTACCGGTCCGGCCTGACGATCGCGGAGGAGGCCGCCACGATGCGGTCGCTGGGCGCCGCCGACGCGTTCAACCTGGACGGCGGCGGCTCCACCGAGATGGTCACCCGCGACAGCGGCGCGGCCGCCGTGACGGTTCGCAACCATCCGAGCGGCGGCGCCGAGCGGCCCGTGGCGAACGGGGTCGGCGTCTTCACCACGGGCTGACCGTTTCAGGGCCGCAGGCTGCTCACCAGGGCGGCCGTCGCGTCGAGCCCGTTGTGGATGGTCGGCGCCATGCTCGAACACGCCAGGTAGAAGCCGAGCATGACGCAGACCAGGCCGTGGGAGACCTTCAGCGAACCGTTGCGCATGAAGATCACCGCCAGGATCAGGAGCAGCAGCACCACAGAGATGGAAATCGCCATCGGGAACCTCCTCCGCCACGCCCATGAGCGGCGTTCGGCCGCAAGTGTGGCGTAGCGGGGGGTTTCGCCGGGCGGCTGACATGTCCTCCGATCGTGTGGTGTTTCAGGTAATACGGCTCCGGGGGGCCCGCAGGTCGACCAGTTCGGCCAGGGCCTCGCGGTGGGCGCCCGCGGTGCCGTAGGCGAGGGAGCCGGCCTTGGCCCGCTTCAGGTACAGGTGGACGGGGTGCTCCCAGGTCATGCCGATCCCGCCGTGCAGCTGGAGCGCCTCCTCGGCGGCGCGGACGGCGACGGGGGCGGCGTACGCCTGGGCGACGGCCACCGTGATGTCGGTGTCCTCGCCGGTGGCCAGGGCGTCGGCGGCGACGCGGGCGGCGGCCCGCAGGTTCACCACCTCAAGCCACAGCTGGGCGAGCCGGTGCTTGAGCGCCTGGAACCCGCCGACCGGCCGGTTGAACTGCTTGCGCTCCTTGAGATAGCGCACCGTCTCGGTCAACGACCAGTCGGCGAGGCCCAGTTGCTCGGAGGCGAGCAGCCCGGCGGCGGCCCGCAGCGCCCGTCGTACGGCGGGCTCGGCGTCGCCGACCCGGCGGCCGGGTGCCCCGTCGAGGGTGACGGTGGCGAGCGGCCGGGTGAGGTCCAGGGAGATCTGCGGGGTGCGGGTGACGGCGTCGGCGGCCACGGCGTACAGACCGCCGTCGTCGGCCGGTACGAGCAGCACATCGGCGGCGGCCGCATCCGCGATGCCGGTCAACTCGCCGTGCAGGGCGCCGTTTTCGAACCGTACGACCGGTACCGCGGCGCCCGGACCGAGGTGCAGCCCGACGGCGAGCACGCCGATGGTGCGCCCGGTCGCGAGCTTCGCCAGCAGTTCCGCGTCGCCGCAGCCAAGCAGGGCCTCGGTGGCCACGACCGCGCTGGTGAGGTACGGCACCGGGGCGACCGCCCGGCCCAACTCCTCAAGCACGACCGCTACTTCACGATGGGTTGCGCCCTGACCGCCGTACGTCTCGGGGATCAGCAGCCCGGCCAGGCCCATGCTCTGGGCGAGCGACTTCCACAGGCCCGGGTCGTGCGGGGCCGCCGACTCGGCGCGGGCGAGGACACCGGCCGCGGGGCAGTGGTCGGTGAGCAGGTCCCGCACGGCCGCCCGCAGCGCCTCTTCCTCCTCGGAGTACAGCAGGTCGGTCATCGGGCCAGGTCCTTCCAGGCGACGTCCTTGTCGGTGCGCGGCTCGGCGGGCAGCCCGAGGACGCGCTCGGCGACGATGTTCAGCAGGATCTCGCTGGTCCCGCCCTCGATGCTGTTGCCCTTGGCCCGCAGATAGCGGTATCCGGCGTCCCGGCCGGTGAAGTCCACCAGCTCCGGGCGGCGCATGGTCCAGTCGTCGTACAACAGGCCCTCCTCGCCCCGGAGTTCCACCTCCAGGCCGCTGATCTCCTGGTTGAGGCGGGCGAAGGAGAGCTTCATGCCGGCGCCCTCGGGGCCGGGCTGGCCCGCGGCGAGCTGCTGGCGCAGCCGCTCGCCGGTGAACCGGGCGACCTCCGCCTCCACCCACAGCCTCAGCAGCCGCTGGTGCAGGTCATGGGTGCGCAACTCCGGTCGCTGCCGCCATGTTTCGGCGACCGGGCCGATCATGCCGCCCTCGCGGGGCAGCCGCATGCCGCCGATGGCGACGCGTTCGTTGTTGAGGGTGGTCTGGGCGACCCGCCAGCCCTCGCCGACCGCGCCGAGGCGGCGGCTGTCGGGGATGCGGACACCGGTGAGGAAGACCTCGTTGAACTCGGCCTCACCGGTGATCTGCCGCAGCGGCCGCACCTCGACACCGGGGTCGGTCATGTCGCAGACGAAGTAGGTGATGCCCTGGTGCTTGGGCACGTCCGGGTCGGTGCGGGCGATCAGGATGGCCCAGCGGGCGAGGTGGGCGCTGGAGGTCCACACCTTCTGCCCGTCGACCACCCACTCGTCCCCCTCCCGGACGGCGCGGGTGCCGAGCGCGGCCAGGTCGGACCCGGCGCCGGGCTCACTGAACAGCTGGCACCAGACCTCCTCGCCCGTCCACAGGGGCCGCAGCAGGCGCCGCTTCTGCTCCTCGGTGCCGTACTGGAGGATCGTCGGCGCGGCCATGCCGAGGCCGATGCCGATCCGCCGGGGGTCGTTGTCGGGGGCGCCCGCCGCCTCCAGCTCGGCGTCCACGACGGCCTGGAGGGAGCGCGGCGCGCCGAGGCCGCCCAGCCCCTCGGGGTAGTGCACCCAGGCGAGGCCCGCGTCGAAGCGGGCGCGCAGGAAGTCCAGCCGCCCGGTCCGCTCGGGCGGGTTCGCGGCGAGGAACTCCCGTGCACGGTCGCGCAGTTCGCCGGCGTCGCTCACGCCGCCACCTCCGTCGTCACGGCGATCCGGCCGGTGCTGCGGCCGTCCGCCACCTTCTGCACGGCCGCCGCGGCGCCGGCCAGCGGCACCCGCTCGCTCACCAGTGGCTTGATCGCGCCGCGCGCGGCCAGCTCGGTCAGCTGCTCGTGGCAGTGCTGGACCAGCTTGGGGTTCTTGGTGTTGTACAGGCCCCAGTGCAGGCCCAGGATCGAGTAGTTCTTCACCAGGGCGTGGTTGAGCGCGGGGGTCGGGATGGTGCCACTGGCGAAGCCGACGACCACGATCCGGCCCTCGAAGGCGACCAGCTTTACGGACTGGGCGTAGGCCTCGCCGCCGACGGGGTCGTAGATCACATCGGCGCCGCGCCCGCCGGTGGCCGCCTTCACGGTGGCGATGACGTCCTCGGCGCGCCGGTCCACGACCACGTCGCAGCCCAGCTCCCGTGCCACGGCGGCCTTCTCGGCGCCGCCGACCACGCCGATCACGGTGGCGCCGGCCGCCTTGCCGAGCTGCACGGCCGCGCTGCCCACACCGCCGGCCGCGGCATGCACCAGCAGGGTCTCGCCCGCTTCGAGGCGGGCCCGGCGGTGCAGCCCGAACCAGCCGGTCTGGTAGCCGATGTGCAGCGCGGCGGCCTCGGCGTCGTCCAGCGCCTCGGGCGCGGGCAGCAGGGCGGCGGCGTCCGCGAGGGCGTACTCGGCGAAACCGCCGTACGGCAGCGCGGGGGTGGCGAGCACCCGGCGGCCGTCCTCGGTCTCGCCGCAGATCTCCACGCCCGGCGTGAAGGGCAGCGGGGGCCGCACCTGGTACTGGCCCCGGCACATCAGCGCGTCGGGGAAGTTGACGTTGGCCGCCCGCACCCGCAGCAGCACCTGACCGTCGCCCGGCACGGGCCGCCCGGTCTCGGTGAGGCGCATCACCTCGCTCGGCTCGCCGTTCTCGTGCACCTGCCATGCCTGCATACGGGGCCTCCACGCGACCGCATCGTCCGACCGGATCCGTCCGCATACTAAGCGGTCGCTTGCCCGTCAGGGAACACCCCCCGGACGGCTCATCCGCGCGCGGCCGGGCGCGCCCGCACATGCATCCGCTCCCCCTGCGGCCCGAACAGGCTCAGGAACTCCACCGGGCCCTGCCCCGCCGACCCGAACCAGTGCGGCACACGGGTGTCGAACTCGGCCGCCTCGCCCGCCGACAGCACGACGTCGTGCTCGCCGAGCACCAGTCGCAGGCGGCCGGACAGCACGTACAGCCACTCGTACCCCTCGTGGGTGCGCGGCTCGGGCTCCCCGGTGCGTTTGGGTTCGAGCACCTTGTAGGCCTGGAGGCCGCCGGGCTGGCGGGTCAGCGGCCAGAAGGTACGGCCGCCTCGCCGCAGCGGCTCGGCGCGCACGCGGGGGTCGCCGACGGGCGGCGCGCCGACGAGTTCGTCCAGCGGGACCTGGTGGGCCTGGGCGATCGGCAGCAGCAGCTCCAGGCTGGGCCTGCGCAGCCCGGACTCCAGCCGGGACAGCGTGCTCACGGAGATGCCGGTGGAATGGGACAGTGCCGCCAGGGTCACCTCCCGCTCCTTGCGGATCCGGCGCAGCCGGGGGCCCACTGCGGTCAGGACGTCTTCGGTGCTCATACGGCCATTGCAATTTCGGCACACCGGGTTGTCAATCCCGCAAACCCAAGGATCACTCCGATGGGTGTGGGGGAACCGCGCGACCGGCCACGACCGACCCGCGACCGACCCGCGACCGGCGGCGCATCCCACGGACAGCGCGCCCGCCCCGCCGGGCACCGCGCCCGCACCGCGCGCCGGGCGGAGCCCTGCGGCACTCTGAGGGCATGTTGCTCAGTCGGCTCGCGGAGGTCTCGGGTCAGGTGGCGGCGACGGCGGCCAGGTCGCGGAAGGTCGCGTTGCTCGCCGAGTTGTTCAGGGAGGCGGACGCGGAGGACGTGCCGGTCGTGATCCCGTATCTCGCCGGGCGGCTGCCGCAGGGACGGCTCGGCGTCGGCTGGAAGGTGCTGGGACAGCGGGTGCCGCCGGCCGCCGAACCCGCCCTCACCGTCCGCGAGGTCGACGCCGCCCTCACCGAGCTGGGCCGGGTGTCCGGGGCCGGTGCCCAGGCCGAGCGCGCCCGGCTCGTCGGCGCCCTGATGGGCGCGGCCACCGAGCCCGAGCAGCGCTTCCTGCTGGGCCTGCTCACCGGCGAGGTCCGCCAGGGCGCCCTGGACGCCGTCGCGCTGGAGGGCCTCGCGCGGGCGACCGGCGCGGCGGCGCAGGACGTACGGCGGGCGGTGATGCTGTCCGGCTCGCTCCAGACCGTCGCCCGCGCCCTGCTGGGCGAGGGACCCGCCGCGCTCGACCGGTTCCGGCTCACCGTCGGCCGGCCGGTGCAGCCGATGCTGGCGCACAGCGCGTCCTCCGTCGCCGAAGCCGTGGAGAAGCTGGGCGCCTGTGCGGTGGAGGAGAAACTGGACGGCATCCGGGTGCAGGTGCACCGGGACGGCGATTCGGTCCGCGTGCACACCCGCACCTTGGACGACATCACCGCCCGGCTGCCCGAAGTGACGGCCGCCGCACTGGAGTTGACCGGCGACCGGTTCATCCTGGACGGCGAGGTGATCTCCTTCGACGCGGCCGGCCGGCCCCGGTCCTTCCAGGAGACCGCGGGCCGCGTCGGCTCCCGCACGGACGTGGCGCGGGCGGCCGAGGCGGTGCCCGTCTCCCCCGTCTTCTTCGACGTCCTCGCCGCCGGCGACCGGGATCTGCTCGACCTGCCCTTCGCCGAGCGGCACGCGGAGCTGGCCCGGCTGGTGCCCGAGCCGATGCGGGTACGGCGCACCCTGGCCGAGGGCCCCGCGGACATCCCGGCGGCGCAGCGCTTCCTCGCCGACACGCTGGCCCGCGGCCACGAGGGCGTGGTGGTGAAGTCGCTGGCCGCCCCCTACAGCGCGGGCCGGCGCGGCGCCGCCTGGCTCAAGGTCAAGCCGGTGCACACCCTCGACCTGGTGGTGCTGGCCGCCGAGTGGGGCCACGGCAGACGCACCGGCAGGCTCTCCAACCTGCACCTCGGCGCCCGCACCGCGGACGGCGGCTTCGCGATGCTCGGCAAGACCTTCAAGGGCATGACGGACGCCCTGCTCGCCTGGCAGACCGAGCGGCTGCGGGAACTGGCGGTCGAGGACGACGGCTGGACGGTCCGGGTGCGCCCCGAACTCGTCGTGGAGATCGCCTACGACGGCCTCCAGCGCTCCTCCCGCTACCCGGCCGGCGTCACCCTGCGCTTCGCCCGCGTGCTCCGCTACCGCGAGGACAAGAGCCCCGCCGAGGCCGATACCGTGGAGGCCCTGCTCGCGGCCCACCCGGAGGTCACACCGTGACGGTGCGTACGACGAAGCGCAGCGCGGGACTGCTGGTGTACCGGCACACCGGCGACGGTCTCCAGGTGCTGCTCGGCCACATGGGCGGCCCGCTGTGGGCGAAGAAGGAGGCCGGCGCCTGGACCGTCCCCAAGGGCGAGTACGAGGGCGACGAGCCTCCGTGGGAGGCGGCCCGCCGGGAGTTCCGGGAGGAGCTGGGCCTCGCGCCGCCCGACGGGGAGGCCGTACCGCTCGGCGAGGTCGTGCAGAAGAACGGCAAGGTCGTCACGGCCTGGGCGCTGCGCGGCGACCCGGACCTGTCCGGGTTCAGCCCCGGCACCTTCACCATGGAGTGGCCCCCGCGCTCGGGGCGGCAGGCGCGGTTCCCGGAGCTGGACCGGGTGGCCTGGCTCGGCCTGGCGCGGGCCCGCGAGGTGATCATCACGGCGCAGGCCGCGTTTCTCGACCGGCTGGCGGAGCACTCGGGCTGAACAGGCGACCTGGCGTTGCGCCCCGGCGGGCCGCGCGCGAAGGTCGAAGCACAGCCCGCTTCCAGGGAGGTCAGCCATGCCCATCGCGACGGTGAACCCGGCGAACGGCGAGACGCTCAAGACGTACGAGGCCATGGGCGAGGAGGAGCTGGAACGCCGGCTCCAGCTCGCCGAGGCCACGTTCCGCACGTACCGGACGACCCCGTTCGCCGAGCGCGCCCGGCTGCTGAAGCGGGCCGCCGATCTGCTGGACGAGGACCAGCAGGAGATCGGCAGGGTCATGACGACCGAGATGGGCAAGCCGGTCAAGCAGGCCCGCGCCGAGGCCGCCAAGTGCGCCAAGGCCATGCGCTGGTACGCGGAGCACGCCGAGGCCCTGCTCGCCGACGAGGAGCCCGCCGAGGCGGACGTCCGCGACTCCGGGGCGACGCGGGTACGGGTCCGCTACCAGCCGCTGGGCCCCGTGCTCGCGGTGATGCCCTGGAACTTCCCGCTCTGGCAGGTGATCCGGTTCGCCGCGCCCGCGCTGATGGCGGGCAACGTGGGCCTGCTCAAGCACGCCTCCAACGTCCCGCAGACCGCCCTGTACCTGGAGGACCTGTTCCACCGGGCGGGCTTCACGGAGGGCTGTTTCCAGACGCTGCTGATCGGCTCCGCCGCGGTGGACGACATCCTGCGCGACGAGCGGGTCAAGGCGGCCACCCTCACCGGCAGCGAGCCCGCGGGCCGGGCGGTCGCCTCCACGGCCGGGGAGATGATCAAGAAGACGGTCCTGGAGCTGGGCGGCAGCGACCCGTTCGTGGTCATGCCCTCCGCCGACCTCGACCGGGCCGCCGAGGTCGCGGTGACCGCGCGCGTGCAGAACAACGGGCAGTCCTGCATCGCCGCCAAGCGGTTCATCGTGCACAGCGATGTCTACGACGCGTTCGCCGAGCGGTTCGTCGCCGGGATGAAGGCCCTCAAGGTCGGCGACCCGCTGGAGGAGGACACCGAGGTCGGGCCGCTCTCCAGCGAGCAGGGCCGCGCGGACCTGGAGGAGCTGGTCGACGACGCGCGGCGCGGCGGCGCCGAGGTGCTGTGCGGCGGCGCCCGCCCCGACGGGCCCGGCTGGTACTACCCGCCGACCGTGCTCGCCGGCATCACCCGCGAGATGCGCGTCCACCGGGAGGAGGCGTTCGGCCCGGTCGCCACGCTGTACCGGGCCGACGACCTGGACGAGGCGCTGCTCATCGCCAACGACTCCCCGTTCGGACTGAGTTCGAATGTGTGGACGCGCGAGGAGAGCGAAGTCGAGCGGTTCGCGCGGGACCTGGAGGCCGGGGCGGTGTACGTCAACGGGATGACCGCCTCCCATCCGGCGTTCCCCTTCGGCGGTGTGAAGCGCTCGGGGTACGGGCGTGAGCTGTCCGGGCACGGAATGCGGGAGTTCTGCAACATCACCACGGTTTGGCAGAGTGCGTGAGGTATGCGCGGCTACCATCTTCTTTTGTGAACCGCGAAGTGACTCTGCCTCTGATCGTCGACGACCACGGAACCCTTCAGGTGGCCGCCGCCGATGTGAGCAAGTTGTTGCGGACCGTGGGCGGACGCTGGCTGCGGCTGGTCGAGACCGGTGAACAGCGGCTGGACGAGGACACGGTGGCCGAGCTGACCATCGAACTCGCCAAACTGGCCGACCGTATCGACGTGGCGTGCATCGCGCACAGCAGCGGAGCGCCGTAGCCCGCGGCGGCGCGGCGAGCGCCAAAGCGGCCTCGCGCCGCGGGCGCGTGCCCGGCAACTCGCCCCAGGGCCGCTGTCCTTCGCGGCGCAGCGGAGCACGCCGTTGGAACCGGAAGGTGCCCCGGTCCCGCGGGCCGGGGTGCCCGGCGGGCGGCGCACCGAGAGGACGCCGACAACGGTGCCGGCCCTCACGCCGCCCGTGCTCAGGGCCACACCCTCGGCACTTCTCCCCGGACGGCCCGCCGCGGTGACGCAGCCGCCGACGCGGACACCATCCAGCCGGCGGACACGCCGGCCACCCGCCGGGCCACACCCTCGGCACCCCTCCCCGGACGGGGAGCACCGGCGACCTGCGGCAGGCGGGCCGCCAAGGCGTAGGCCCCGCCGCCGAGCCCGGACGCGTCCGGAATACCGTCCGCCTGACCCGGCTCCACCCGGCCGCCGTGCCCCGTTCGGCGAGCGCCCCGGCGCGGTCGGCCACCGGGTCCGGGGGCGAGGGCCCCGGCGGCCGTCCCCAGCAGGGCTTTCGCGGTAACGGCCGGCGTGGATTTTTCCCCCGTCCGGCGCCGGAAGTCCTCCTCCGGGCCCGACCGGGCATCCCCGATTCGGAGTAACCCAGCGCGAGATCGTGGTCCTCACGGGTGACGGTGGGTGAAGCACCTCCTGAGGTGAACCACCTTCTGACCGGTGGGTGAAGGCCCTCCGGACACGCGGAAAGCAGGGACGGTTCATGGCGACTTTGTGCAGACCCTCGGTATCGGTCCCGGAGCACGTGATCACGATGGAGGAGACGCTGGAGCTGGCGCGCTCCCGCCACGCGGACCACCCTCAACTGGCGCTGGCACTGAGGCTCATCGAGAACACCGGCGTGAAGACCCGGCACATCGTGCAGCCCATCGAGGAGACCCTCAAGCACCCCGGCTTCGAGGACCGCAACAAGCTCTACGAGGCCGAGGCGAAGGCCCGCGTCCCCGCGGTGATCCAGCGGGCGCTGGACGACGCCGAACTCCTCACCACCGACATCGACGTGATCATCTACGTGTCGTGCACGGGCTTCATGATGCCCTCGCTCACGGCCTGGCTGATCAACGAGATGGACTTCGACAGCACCACCCGTCAGCTGCCCATCGCCCAGCTGGGCTGCGCGGCCGGCGGCGCGGCGATCAACCGGGCCCACGACTTCTGCACGGCGTACCCGAACGCCAACGCGCTGATCGTGGCCTGCGAGTTCTGCTCGCTGTGCTACCAGCCCACCGACCTGGGCGTCGGCTCGCTGCTGTCCAACGGCCTGTTCGGCGACGGCATCGCCGCCGCCGTGGTGCGCGGACGCGGCGGCCGGGGCGTCAAGCTGGAGCGCAACGGCTCCTACCTGATCCCGAAGA
This sequence comes from Streptomyces sp. NPDC043952, assembly GCF_056435325.1. Taxonomy (NCBI): domain Bacteria; kingdom Bacillati; phylum Actinomycetota; class Actinomycetes; order Kitasatosporales; family Streptomycetaceae; genus Streptomyces; species Streptomyces sp. NPDC043952. The sequence continues at coordinate 130,542 of NZ_JBWKES010000010.1, read as the reverse complement.
CCGAGGACTGGATCGCCTACGACGTCCGGGCCACCGGCTTCCACTTCCTGCTGGACAAGCGGGTGCCGACCACCATGGAGCCGCTCGCCCCGGCCCTGAAGGACCTGGCGGGCAACCACGGCTGGGACGCCACCGACCTGGACTTCTACATCATCCACGCCGGCGGCCCCCGCATCCTCGACGACCTCAGCAAGTTCCTGGAGGTCGAGCCGAACGCGTTCCGCTTCAGCCGCTCCACGCTCACCGAGTACGGCAACATCGCGAGCGCCGTCGTCCTGGACGCGCTGCGCCGGCTGTTCGACGAGGGCGGCGCCGAGGAGCGGGCGCGCGGACTGCTCGCGGGCTTCGGCCCCGGCATCACCGCCGAGATGACGGTCGGCCGCTGGACCGACGGCGACGGGGGCGGGCGATGACGGAGACCGAGGAGGCGACGCTCACCGAGGCCGTGCCGCCGGTCCGCCAGTGGCCGGCGCTCGACCTCACCGGAACCGACTTCGACCCGGTGCTCGCCGAGCTGATGCGCGAGGGCCCGGTCACCCGCATCCAGCTGCCCAACGGCGAGGGCTGGGCGTGGCTGGTCACCCGGTACGACGACGTGCGCATGGTGACCAACGACCCGCGCTTCGGCCGCGAGGCGGTCATGGACAAGCCGGTCACCCGGCTCGCCCCGCACTTCATACCGGACCGCGGCGCGGTCGGCTTCCTCGACCCGCCCGACCACACGCGGCTGCGCCGCTCGGTCACCGCGGCGTTCACCGCCAAGGGTGTGGAGCGGGTGCGCGAGAAGGCGCGCGGCATGCTGGACGAGCTGATCGACCAGCTCCTCGGCGACGGTCCGCCGGCCGATCTGACGGCGGCGATCCTCAGCCCGTTCCCCATCGCGGTGATCTGCGAGCTGATGGGCGTCCCGGCCGCCGACCGGCACGACATGCACGAGTGGACCCAGCTGATCCTGTCCTCCGCGCACGGCAAGGAGGTCAGTGAGCGGGCCAAGCGTGAGATGAGCGCGTACTTCTCCGGCCTCATCGGGGCGCGCGGGAGCGGTACGGGCGAGGACGTCACCTCGCTGCTGGGCGCCGCCGTGAGCCGGGGCGAGGTCACCCTGGAGGAGGCCGTCGGGCTCGCCGTCCTGCTCCAGATCGGCGGCGAGGCGGTCACCAACAACAGCGGGCAGATGTTCTATCTGCTGCTGACCCGCCCGGAGTTGGCCGAACGACTGCGCGCCGAACCGGAGATCCGGCCGCGGGCGATCGACGAGCTGCTGCGGTACATCCCGCACCGCAACGCGGTCGGCCTGTCCCGGATCGCCCTGGAGGACGTGGAGATCAGGGGCGTGCGCATCCGCGCGGGCGACGCGGTCTACGTCTCGTACCTGGCCGCCAACCGCGACCCGGAGGTCTTCCCCGACCCGGAGGAGATCGACTTTTCCCGCTGCCCCAACCCGCATGTGTCCTTCGGCTTCGGGCCGCACTACTGTCCGGGCGGGCAGCTCGCCCGGCTGGAGTCCGAGCTGCTGGTCGACGCGCTGCTGGACCGGATTCCGGGGCTGAAGCTGGCCGTACCGCCCGCGGAGGTGCCCTTCAAGAAGGGCGCGCTGATCCGCGGTCCCGAGGCCCTGCCCGTGATGTGGTGAGCCGGCGATGACGACGATCGAAGGGCTGACATCGGCATCGGTCGACGGGCTGCTCGTGCCGCCCGGCCAGGGCCGGGTGGTGGAGACGCCCGCACAGCGGGTCACGTTCAAGGTCACCGGCACGCACTCGCGGATGGCCTCCACCTTCGAGGTGGAGGTCCCGCCGGGCTTCGACGTCGGCGCCCATGTGCACACCCGCAGCGAGGAGTTGTTCTACGTGCTGGAGGGCGAGCTGGACGTGCTCGCCTTCGAGCCTCGCATCCGCACCCCCGACAACTGGAAGAAGTGGGAGTCGAGTTCGGGCAACCGGGTGGTCCGGGCGACTCCGGGCACGGTCATCGTCGTACCCCCCGGCTGCCCGCACGCCTTCGCGAACCCCACGGACTCTCCCGCCAAGATGTTCTTCCAGGCGAGCCCGCCGCCCGACCACGAGCGCTATTTCGAGGAACTCCTCGAAATCCTCCGCGACGGCGGCCCGCCCGACCAGGAAGCCATTGAGGCGCTGCGCCTGAAGTACGACATCGAGCAGCTCACGCCTTTGCGGCACAGGTGAGTCGAGCGCCCCGCGAAGGGCGCGGGGAACCGCGCGAACAGCCGCTGCCGGCGGGCAGCCGGGATCGCGCGGTTCCCCATGTGCGCTACCGGATCGGCATTCCCGAAAGCGTCCGCGCGATGACGAGCCGCTGGATCTCGCTCGTCCCCTCGAAGATCGTGTAGATCGCCGCGTCCCGGTGCATCCGCTCCACCGGGTACTCCCGCGTGTACCCGTTCCCGCCCAGGATCTGGATCGCCTGCGCGGTCACCTTCTTCGCGGTCTCGCTGGCGAACAGCTTCGACATCGAGCCCTCGGCCGCCGTGAACTTCTTGCCGTTGATGGCCATCCAGGACGCCCGCCACACCAGCAGCCGCGCCGCGTCGATTGCCGTTCGCATGTCGGCGAGCTGGAACGCGACACCCTGGTTGTCGATGATGGGCCGCCCGAACTGCTCGCGGGACTTGGCGTATTCGAGCGCGATCTCGTACGCGGCCCGAGCGGTGCCCACGGCCATCGCGCCGACGGCCGGCCGGGACGCCTCGAACGTGGCCATCGCCGCGTTCTTCACCCTCCCCCAGCCTTCGGCCGGGGGTACCCCCACGCCGCCGGCGGCCTTCGCCTTCTCGCGGGCGCGCGCCAGCCGTTCGTCCAGCTTCTCCTTGCCGCCGAGCAGGCAGGAGCCGGGCACCCGCACGTTGTCGAGCACGACCTCGGCGGTGTGCGAGGCGCGGATGCCGTGCTTCTTGAACTTCTGCCCCTGCGCGAGGCCCTTGGTGCCCGGCGGAATGATGAAGGAGGCGTGGCCCTTGGAGCCCAGCTCCGGGTCGACGCTGGCGACGACGACATGGACGTTGGCGATGCCGCCGTTGGTCGCCCAGGTCTTCGTGCCGTTGATCACCCACTCGTCCCTGGCCTCGTCGTACACCGCGCGCGTGCGCATGGAGGCCACGTCGGAGCCGGCGTCTGGCTCGGAGGAGCAGAACGCGGCGACCTTGACATCGGTGGCGTCGCCGTACATCTGCGGGATCCAGGTGCCGATCTGCTCCTCGGTGCCGTTGGCGAGCACGCCCACCGCGGCCAGGCCGGTGCCCACGATGGACAGGGCTATCCCCGCGTCGCCCCAGAACAGCTCCTCCATGGCCATCGGGATGCCGAGGCCGGTGGGGTCGAAGTACTGCTGCGCGTAGAAGTCGAGGGAGTAGATGCCGACCTTCGCCGCCTCCTGGATGACCGGCCAGGGGGTCTCCTCGCGCTCGTCCCACTCGGCGGCCGCGGGCCGGATCACCTCGGCGGCGAAGCCATGGAGCCAGTCCCGGACTTCCTTCTGCTCGTCGTTCAGCTCCATGGTGAACTCGGCCATGTCCCCTCCAGCGGCGGTACGATGTGTTACTTGCGGTAACCAGAGTCTGTTACTGACGGGTAGGAAAAGTCAACCTGCGCTGACCTCTCGGTATCCCGTTCGATGTCAGCGGCCCGGTGAGTGCTAGTTTGCGCAGGCGTCACCGAATCAACACGGGTGGGGAGAGAGCACTCATGGACACCACACAGCGGACCGATCAGCAGCGGTCCGCCGACCGCCGCCGGCGCGAGCTGCTGGAGGCCGCCGACCGGGTGGTGCTCCGCGACGGCCCGCAGGCGTCGATGAACGCGATCGCCGCCGAGGCGGGGATCACCAAGCCCATCCTCTACCGGCACTTCGGCGACAAGGGCGGACTCTACGCCGCGCTCGCCAAGCGGCACACCGACGCCCTGCTCTCCTCCCTGCGCGCCGCGCTCGACGCCCCGGCGGACCGGCGCGAGCGGGTGGAGTCCACGCTGGACACCTACCTAGCCGCCATCGAGGCGCGGCCCCAGGTGTACCGGTTCCTGATGCACCCCTCCGAGGGCAGCACCGGCGCCGACCAGGGCTTCGACGTCGGCAAGCACAGCGCCCCGCTGCTGCGGCGGATGGGCGAGGAGCTGGCCCAGGTCATCGAGGAGCGGGTGGACCTCGGCCCCGGCAGCCAGCAGCTCGCGCGGGTGTGGGGGCACGGCATCGTCGGGATGATGCACGCGGCCGGCGACTGGTGGCTCGGCGAACGCCCCTGCTCCCGCGCCGAGTTGGTGCGCTCCCTGGCCGACCTGCTGTGGGGGCGGCTCGCGGCCGCCGGGGACCGGGTGGGCGGGCCGGGGTTCTGAGCCGCCGCTGCCGGCCCCCGCGGGGTCACCGGCTCCAGGAGGCCCGCCCGATCTGCCGCTCCAGCCGGCGCCGCCGCCATCCCGTCACCCGGTCCGCGTAGACCCGGCCCTCCAGGTGGTCGCACTCGTGCTGGAGGCAGCGCGCGAAGAAGCCCGTGCCGTGGACGGTGACGGGCTCGCCGGCGACCGTGAAACCCTCGACCACCGCGTGGTCGTACCGCTCGGTGCCCGCCTCCAGGCCCGGCAGGGACAGGCAGCCCTCGGGGCCGCGCAGCACGATCCCGTCCGCCGCCACCAGCCGCGGGTTCACCACATGTCCGAGATGCCGGACATCGTCGTCGTCCGGGCAGTCGTAGACGAACACCCGCAGCGGCACCCCGATCTGATTCGCGGCCAGGCCCACCCCGCGGGCCGCGTACATCGTGGCGAACAGGTCCTGCACGAGCGCCGCCAGCTCGGGGCCGAAGTCGGTGACGTCCCCGCAGCGTTCGCGCAGAGCGGGGTCGCCGAGCAGGGTGAGGGGCCGGACGCGCCCGTGGACGCCCGGAATGGAACCGTGTCGCATGGCGGCAAGGGTACGGTTCGTTCAGCTCATGCCCGTCGCAGTGGGTGCGGACCGGATTCGGGTGTGCGAATGGATCTCGATAGGCTGAGGGTTCACACCACGTTGCCGGATGGCCCCAGGCGCGGCGCGTACGCAAGGAGGATCGAGAACTGATGGCAGGCAACTCGGACCCGCTCACGCCGCGGGCCAAGCTGGCCGTGACCGCGGGCAAGGCGGTCGCGGCGGCATCGCGGGCCGCCGGACGGGGCAGCGGGTCGGTGATCGGGGGGAAGATCGCGCTGCGGCTCGACCCCGACCTCCTGGCGCGGCTGGCCCAGAACCTGGACGTCGTGCTGGTGTCCGCCACCAACGGCAAGACCACCACCACCCGGCTCATCGCGGAGGCGCTGCGCGCCGCGGGCCCGGTCGTGTCGAACGCGCTCGGCGCCAACATGCCGGCCGGTATCACCTCCGCGCTGGCGGGCGGCTCGGACGCCAAGTTCGGCGTCATAGAGGTCGACGAGAAGTACCTGGCCGGGGTCGCCCGCGACACCGACCCGAAGTGCATCGCGCTGCTGAACCTCTCCCGCGACCAGCTCGACCGCGCCGCCGAGACCCGGATGCTCGCCGAGAACTGGCGCGAGGGCCTGGCCGGCTCCAAGGCGGTCGTCGTCGCCAACTGCGACGACCCGCTGGTGGTGTGGGCCGCCTCCTCGTCCCCGAACGTGGTCTGGGTCGCGGCCGGCCAGATGTGGAAGGACGACGCCTGGTCCTGTCCGTCCTGCGGCGGCGTGATGCAGCGCCCCGGCGACGACTGGTACTGCGGCGAGTGCGGCTTCCGCCGGCCCACGCCCAGCTGGGCGCTGTCCGGGGACCACGTCCTCGACCCGCACGGCTCCGCCTGGCCGATCCACCTCCAGCTGCCGGGCCGCGCCAACAAGGCGAACGCGGCCAGCTCCGCCGCCGTCGCCGCCGTCTTCGGGGTGCCGCCGCAGGTCGCCCTGGAGCGGATGTACCAGGTGCAGGCGGTGGCCGGCCGGTACGACGTCGTGCAGTTCCAGAACCGCGACCTGCGCCTGCTGCTGGCCAAGAACCCGGCCGGCTGGCTGGAGACCTTCTCGCTGATCGACCCGCCGCCCGCCCCGGTGATCCTGTCCGTGAACGCCCGCGGGGCCGACGGCACCGACACCTCCTGGCTGTGGGACGTCGACTACACCCGGCTCACCGGTCACCCGATCTTCGTGCTCGGCGACCGCAAGCTGGACCTCGCGGTGCGTCTGGAGGTCGCGAACCAGCACTTCCAGGTCTGCGAGAGCCTCGACCAGGCCGTGCAGCTGTGCCCACCGGGCCGGATCGAGGTCATCGCGAACTACACCGCGTTCCAGGACCTGCGCCGCCGCGTCGGCAACTGATCTTCGAAGGGCGATCACCTCATGAGCGACAACCAACTGCGGCTGGTGTGGATCTACCCGGATCTGCTGAGCACCTACGGCGACCAGGGCAACGCCCTCGTCGTGGAGCGCCGGGCCCGGCAGCGCGGCCTGGACGTGGCCCGGCTCGACGTGCGCAGCGACCAGCCGATCCCGACCTCCGGTGACATCTACCTGATCGGCGGCGGCGAGGACCGTCCGCAGCGGCTCGCCGCCGAGCGGCTGCGCCGTGACGGGCACCTCCAGCGGGCGGTGCAGAACGGCGCCATCGTCTTCTCCGTGTGCGCCGGCTACCAGATCCTCGGCCACGAGTTCATCAACGACCTCGGCCAGCGCGAGCCGGGCCTCGGCCTGCTCGACGTGGTCTCGGTGCGCGGCGAGGGCGAGCGGTGCGTCGGCGACGTGCTCGCCGACATCGACCCGCAGCTCGGGCTGCCCCCGCTGACCGGCTTCGAGAACCACCAGGGCGTCACCCACCTCGGGCCGACCGCCCGCCCCTTCGCCCGGACCAAGATCGGCCGGGGCAACGGCACCGGGGACGGCACGGAGGGCGCGTACAACGGGACCGTCTTCGGCACGTACATGCACGGGCCGGTCCTCGCCCGCAACCCGCTCATCGCCGACCTGCTGCTGAAGCTGGCGCTCGACGTCAACGCGCTGCCGCCGATCGACGACCGCTGGTACGACGCCCTGCGCGAGGAGCGCATCGCGGCGGCCCAGCAGCCCGCCTAGGCACGGCACGGCCGCACCGGCATCCGGGGTTCGCACAGCCGCGCGCATACGGCTGCACGGGCCCCGGTTCCGGCCGCGCGGGACCCGGCGTAAGCCGCGCGTCAGGGGCCGCTCAGCGCTTTCCGGCAGGATCATGGGCGGGCCCGCCTGACGGCTCGTCCGCTCATCTGGGCGGGCGCGTCCAGCAGGCGGACGCCCACTGCGGAGCCACCCCCTCACGCCGGTAGGGTGACCGGGAATCCGCCGGACAACGTGGTCCGGTCTCCCGGCCCACGTTCGAGAAGGTAATTCGGGCTATGCGCATTGGTGTCCTCACGTCCGGCGGCGACTGCCCCGGTCTGAACGCCGTCATCCGGTCCGTCGTGCACCGTGCGGTCGCCGACCACGGCGACGAGGTCATCGGTTTCCGGGACGGCTGGAAGGGCCTCCTGGAGTGCGACTCCGTGAAGCTCGACCTCGACGCGGTGGGCGGCATCCTGGCCCGCGGCGGCACCATCCTCGGCTCCTCCCGCGTCCGCCCCGAGCACCTGCGCGACGGCGTCGAGCGGGCCAGGGGGCATGTCGCGGAGCTGGGTCTGGACGCGATCATCCCGATCGGCGGCGAGGGCACCCTGAAGGCGGCCCGGCTGCTGTCAGACAACGGGCTGCCCATCGTGGGCGTGCCCAAGACGATCGACAATGACATCGCTGTCACCGATGTCACCTTCGGCTTCGACACCGCCGTGACCGTGGCGACCGAGGCCCTGGACCGGCTGAAGACCACCGCCGAGTCCCACCAGCGGGTGCTGATCGTGGAGGTCATGGGCCGGCACACCGGCTGGATCGCCCTGCACTCCGGCATGGCGGCCGGCGCCCACGCCGTCGTCGTACCGGAACGGCCTTTCGACATCGAGGAGTTGACCCGCAAGGTCGGCGCGCGGTTCGCGGCGGGCAAGCGGTTCGCCATCGTGGTCGCCGCCGAGGGCGCCAAGCCCCGCGCCGGGTCCATGGAGTTCGACGAGGGCGGCACGGACGTCTACGGCCACGAGCGCTTCGCCGGCATCGCCCGTCAGCTCTCCATCGAGCTGGAGCAGCGGCTCGGCAAGGAGGCGCGGCCGGTCATCCTCGGGCATGTGCAGCGCGGCGGCACGCCGACCGCCTACGACAGGGTGCTGGCCACCCGCTTCGGCTGGCACGCCGTGGAGGCGGTGCACCGGGGCGAGTTCGGGATGATGACGGCGCTGCGCGGCACCGACATCGTGATGGTGTCGCTGGCCGAGGCCGTGGAGACCCTGAAGACGGTCCCGGTGGAGCGGTACGACGAGGCGGAGTGCGTGCTCTAGTCCGCCTTTGGTCCGGTCCTGAACTACCCGCCCCCGGTCATCGGCATGATCGGGGGCGGTCCTACTCTTATGGGCGGACAGAAACGTACAACCCCCATGAATCAGGAGCCGCCGCATGGATCACATGGGACACATGGATCACAGCGGGCACGGCATGGTGATGAATCTGCCGCCGTTCACGCTGGGGCGGGGGCTCGCCTTCTCGGCCGAGCCCTTCTTCCTGATCGCCTGCCTGCTCGGGCTCGGCCTGTACGCGTGGGGGGTCGTACGACTGCGCCGGCGCGGCGACGCGTGGCCGGTGGCCCGCACCTTCTCGTACGTCGCGGGCGTGCTCACCATCCTGCTGGTGATGTGCACCAAGCTGAACGACTACGGGATGGTCATGTTCAGCGTGCACATGGTGCAGCACATGATCATCAGCATGCTGTCGCCGATCCTGATCCTGCTCGGCGCCCCGGTCACCCTGGCGCTGCGCGCGCTGCCGACCGCGGCCCGCGGCCGCAAGGGCCCGCGCGAGCTGCTGCTGATGCTGCTGCACAGCCGGTACATGCGGGTCATCACGCACCCGCTGTTCACCATCCCGATGTTCATCGCGAGCCTGTACGTGCTCTACTTCACCCCGCTGTTCGACTTCCTGATGGGCTCGAAGACCGGGCACATCGCGATGATGGTGCACTTCCTCGCGGTCGGTGTCGTCTTCTTCTGGCCGATCATCGGCGTGGATCCGGGCCCGCACCGGCCGGGCCATCTGATGCGGATGCTGGAGCTGTTCGCGGGCATGCCGTTCCACGCCTTCTTCGGCATCGCGCTGATGATGGCGTCGACGCCGATGGTGACCACCTTCCTGCACCCGCCCGCCTCGCTCGGCGTCGACCCCCTCTCCGACCAGAACAGCGCCGGCGGCATCGCCTGGGCGTTCAGCGAGGTGCCGTCCGTACTGGTGCTGATCGCGCTGCTGTTCCAGTGGTACAGCTCCGAGCAGCGGCACGCCAAGCGCAAGGACCGGCAGGCGGACCGGGACGGCGACAAGGAGCTGGCGGACTACAACGCCTACCTGGCGTCGCTGAACACCCGCCAGGGCTGAGCCCGGCCGCGCCCCCAAGCCGGGTCCGGGGTATCCCCTGCGGGCGGCCGGAGGGGCACCATGGTCGGACGGACCAGGAGGAGGGTCTCGCGATGACCGGTTCCAGCCATGGCTCCACGCGCGGTCCCACCCACGGCTTGGCGCACGGCCGCGCCCATGGCTCCCTCAAGGCGATGGGCGCGCTCACGGCCGGCACCCTCGTCGCCGTGACCGCCTACACGGTCGCGCTCGGCGGCGACGGCCGGCTGTGGTTCGGCTGGGTGGTACTGGCACTGCTGACCCTCGCCATGGCCGTCATCCGGGCGTAGCCGCCCCGGCGTCCCGCTCGCCCGGCTGATTACATTGCCCGCATGAGCAGCAGGACCGCGTCCTTCGACGAACTCGACCGCAAGATCATCACCGCCCTGATGGCGAACGCCAGGAGCAGCTTCGCCGAGATCGGGGCGGCGATCGGGCTGTCCGCGACGGCGGTCAAGCGGCGTGTGGACCGGCTGCGCGAGACCGGGGTGATCACCGGGTTCACGGCGACGGTGGAGCCCTCCGCGCTCGGCTGGCGCACGGAGGCGTACGTCGAGGTCTACTGCGAGGGCGCGGCCCCGCCCCGGCGCCTCGCGGAGGTCGTCCGCAACCATCCGGAGATCACGGCGGCCATGACGGTGACCGGCGGCGCGGACGCGCTGCTGCACGTACGGGCGCGGGACGTGGACCACTTCGAGGAGGTGCTGGAGCGGATCCGCACGGTGCCCTTCATCCGGAAGACGATCAGCGTGATGGTGCTCTCCCATCTCCTGCCCGACAGCCCGGAGGCGGGTGCCACCCAGGCGGCCCCCGAATGACCCGGAGATGACCCGCGGACAATGATCGGAAGTATGCGCAGCAGGCCTGCGTGACCGAGCCGGACAACGCAGCGATGATGCAGGTCCACGCAGCTTTCTGCGCTTGTCGCGCGTCCCCGTTCCTTCCTACCGTTGAGTCACCCATCAGTGACAGACGGAAACCGGAGGAAACCCTCTGTGTCCGAAAGCCGTGAATCGCGCCCCCGGCGCTTCCTCGTCTGTGAACCCAGACACTTCGCGGTGCAGTACGCGATCAACCCCTGGATGAACCCCGACCGGCCGGTTGACGTGGATCTGGCGCGCGAGCAGTGGCAGGAGCTGATCCGCACCTATCGCGCCCACGGGCATACCGTCGACGCCGTCGAGCCGGTCCCCGGCCTGCCGGACATGGTGTTCGCGGCCAACGCGGCGTGCGTGGTCGGCGGCCGGGTCTTCGGCTCCCTGTTCCACGCGCCGGAGCGGCGCCCCGAGTCGCTGCACTACGACACCTGGTTCAAGACGGCGGGCTACACCGTCTACCGCCCCGAGTCGGTGTCCGAGGGCGAGGGCGACCTGGTGTGGACGGGCCGGTACATCCTGGCGGGCACCGGGTTCCGCACCACCCGTGAGGCGCACCGCGAGGCGCAGGAATTCCTGGGGCACCCGGTGATCGGCCTGACACTGGTGGATCCGTACTTCTACCATCTGGACACGGCGCTGTTCGTGCTGGACGACGCCAATGTCTGCTACTACCCGGAGGCGTTCTCGCCGGGCAGCCGCGAGGTGCTGCGGCGCCTGTACCCCGACGCGGTGGAGGCCACCCGCGAGGACGCCATGAGCTGGGGCCTGAACTCGGTGTCCGACGGCCGGCACGTGTTCATCGCGCCCCGGGCGGAGGCGCTGTCCGAGCGCCTCGCCGACCACGGTTACGTCCCCGTCCCCGTCGACCTGTCGGAGTTCCACAAGGCCGGCGGTGGCATCAAGTGCTGCACCCAGGAGATCCGCTGATGACCGCACCCGCGCGCACCCGTACGTCCGCCGACCTGATCCGCGCGGAGGAGCCGGTCCTGGCGCACAACTACCACCCGCTCCCGGTGGTCGTGGCACGGGCGGAGGGCACCTGGGTGGAGGACGTGGAGGGCCGCCGCTACCTGGACATGCTCTCCGGGTACTCGGCGCTGAACTTCGGCCACCGCCACCCGGCGCTGATCGAGGCCGCCCACCGCCAGCTGGACCAGCTCACCCTCACCTCGCGGGCGTTCCACAACGACCGGCTCGCCGAGTTCGCCGAACGGCTCGCGGCGCTGACCGGCCTGGACATGGTGCTGCCGATGAACACCGGCGCGGAGGCGGTGGAGAGCGGCATCAAGGTGGCCCGCAAGTGGGCCTACGACGTGAAGGGCGTCCCCGCCGGCCAGGCCACGATCGTGGTCGCGGCGGACAACTTCCACGGCCGTACGACGACGATCGTCAGCTTCTCCACCGACGAGACGGCACGGACGGGCTTCGGCCCCTTCACTCCGGGCTTCAAGGTCGTGCCGTACAACGACCTGGCCGCGCTGGAGGAGGCCGTCGACGAGCACACGGCGGCGGTGCTGATCGAGCCCATCCAGGGCGAGGCCGGAGTGGTCATCCCGGACGACGGCTATCTGACGGGCGTGCGCGAGCTGACCCGGCGCAAGGGCTGTCTGTTCATCGCGGACGAGATCCAGTCGGGCCTCGGGCGTACGGGCCGTACGCTCGCCGTCGACCACGAGGACGTGGTGCCGGACGTGCTGCTGCTCGGCAAGGCGCTGGGCGGCGGCATCGTGCCGGTGTCGGCGGTGGTGGCCCGGCGCGAGGTGCTGGGGGTGCTGCATCCGGGCGAGCACGGCTCGACGTTCGGCGGCAACCCGCTCGCGGCGGCGGTCGGCATCGCGGTGCTCGAACTGCTGGAGACCGGTGAGTTCCAGCGGCGGGCCGCCGAGCTGGGCGTGATCCTGCGGGACGGGCTGACCGAGCTGGTGGGCAAGGGCGTGCTGGGCTTCCGCGCCCGCGGTCTGTGGGCGGGCGTGGACATCGACCCGGCGATCGGCACCGGGCGGGAGATCAGCGAGCGCCTGATGCGGGAGGGGATCCTGGCGAAGGACACCCATGGCTCCACGATCCGCCTGGCACCGCCGCTGACGATCACGGCGGAGGAACTGCGCTCCGCGCTCGGGACGCTGAAGCGCGTGCTGGGCTGAGAACCGGGGCTGGGCTGAGGACCGGTGGTGGCTGAGGACCGGGGCTGGGCTGAGGACCGGTGGTGGCTGAGGACCGGGGCTGGGCTGAGGGTCGCTCAGGGCTCCTCCGGGGATGGTCAGGGGCTCTCCATCCGTGGGTGGAGAGCCCTCCATCGACCCGTGGGTGCTGGTGAGCGGTGGGGTGCGGGGCGCAGCCTTGAGGCATGAATTCGCTGCGTCCGGCACTCGTTGCCCTCACCAGTGTCTGCTTCCTGGTCTTCGCGGCCGCCTGGCTGTTCGGTGCCGCCTACTTCGGCATCAGAGCCCACGGCGGCGTCCGCGGCTGGCTGCGCGCCTCCCGCACCTCGGCGTCACGCCGGGCCCTGCTGATCGCGGGCGTGGCCGTGTTCCTCGTGGTGGTCCGGCACACGCGGGGCTTCTGGGAACACCTCCAGTTCTGGCAGCCCGAACTGGCGCTGCTCGGCGCCCTGCTCGCCCTCGTCTCCACCGCCCTGCTGCTGTGGGCCCGCTGGGTGCTGGGCACGATGTGGGACAGCGTCCCCTCGCTCCAGGAACACCACGAGCTGCGCACGGACGGCCCCTACCGACTGGTCCGCCACCCCATCTACACCGGCATCATCGGCCTGGTCACCGGCGCGATGCTGGCCGGCGGCTTCGGCGCCTGGACGGCCTTCCTGGTCGCCGGGATCCCCTGGCTGCTGCTCCGGGTCCGGGCCGAGGACGCCCTGATGGCGGGCGAGTTCGGCGCCGCGTACGACGCCTACCGGTCACGGGTCCCGGCGCTCATACCCCGGCTGCGCCCCACCACCCCCGGCCCGCACCCACGGGGCGCCGGCGGCGAGCGGCCCTAGCGTCTCTCGTTCGGCTCATACCGGGCGATCGCGTCAAGCTCTCCGGTCCGGTTGCCTCCAGGCGCAAGTGGCAGCACGCTGTCCTCGCGGCCGAGCCGAGCCGCCGGAGTGAGGAGCGACCCCCTTGTTCTACTACCTGCTGAAGTACGTGCTGCTGGGTCCCCTGCTCAGACTGGTCTTCCGGCCCCGGATCGAGGGCCTGGAGAACGTGCCGGCGGAGGGGCCGGCGATCGTCGCCGGAAACCATCTCTCGTTCTCCGACCACTTCCTGATGCCGGCGATCCTCAAGCGCCGCATCACCTTCCTCGCCAAGGCCGAGTACTTCACCGGACCGGGCATCAAGGGCCGGCTCACCGCGTTCTTCTTCCGCGGCGCCGGACAGATCCCGGTGGACCGCTCGGGCAAGGAGGCGGGTCAGGCCGCGATCCGCGAGGGCCTCGGGGTGCTGCGCAAGAGCGAACTGCTCGGCATCTACCCGGAGGGCACGCGCTCGCACGACGGCCGGCTGTACAAGGGCAAGGTCGGGGTCGCCGTAATGGCCCTGACGGCGGGCGTCCCAGTGATCCCCTGCGCCATGATCGGCACTTTCGAGGCCCAGCCGCCCGGCAAGGCCCTCCCCCGCGTCCGCCCCGTCACCATCCGCTTCGGCAAGCCCCTCGACTTCTCCCGCTACGCGGGCATGGAGCAGCAGAAGGCGATCCTGCGGGCCGTCACCGACGAGATCATGTACGCCATCCTGACCCTGTCCGAGCAGGAGTACGTCGACCAGTACGCGGCCGTGGCGAAGGCCCAGCAGCCACCGGGGAGGAGGGCGAGGGACCGCGGATTTCCGAAGGCACCGCTCGGCTGAGATCCACCCTCCGCCCTCGTCCTCCGTCCGCCGCCCCTCGTCCCTCCGTCCGCCGCCCCGCACCCCTCCTTCCTCACCCGAGTAGGGCCAGCCCCTCGTCCAGCACCCGGCGCAGTCGCAGCGCGTCCGGGGCGAGGGCGGTGACCAGGGCGGCCGGGCCGGGCAGCGGCATCAGGGCGGCGCGGTCGCCCAGCATGCGGGGCGCGGGCGGCTGCTCGGCGAACTCCGGGCGGACCACGAGGAGCTGGCCCACCGCCCGGTGGCCCGCGAGGGTGGCGGGGCCGTCCCAGCCGCCGGGGGCGCCGGGGCCGCAGGACAGCTGCTGGTCCAGGACCGTGCGGCCGGCGACGCGCAGGGTGAGGCGGGTGGCGAGCAGGCCCGGCCGCTCCCCGGCCCGGCCGAGCACCTGTTCCTCGCGGAGCACCAGCCGGGCACCGGCGGCGAGTTCGGCCAGGTTGGTGACGCGCAGGTCGCTGCCGGCGGCCGAGATCAACTGCTCGGGCAGCCAGTGCAGTTCGGCGCCGTCGGCCACGTCGAGCCGGACGTCGTAGCGGGCCTCGCCGGGGGTCTGGCCCGGCAGGGCGAGGGTGGCGGCGGCGGAGCCGACATGCAGCCGGGCGCCTCGCTCCGCTCGGGCGGTGAGGGCGAACCGGTCGCCGCCGAGGGGGCCGCTCATCGCACCGACGACCATCACCCGTGCCTCGGCCCCGCTCCCCCGCGTGCGGCGCAGCGCCAGCGGTCCCGAGCCGTCCAGCACGGGCAGCGCGGTACCGCCCCGGCCGTCGGCGCGGGCCACGATCCGGGCGTCGGCGCGGACCCGTGCGGGCGCCGTGCCGGGGCCGCCGGGGCGGATGCCGGTGAGGGTCCCGTTCCGGGGGGCGGTCGGGGCGCCGATGAGGGTCATGCCGTCCACGCGGCGAGCCGCTCGCGGACCCAGGCGGCCACGTCGGCGACGCCCGTGGTGCCGCGCAGGGACTGGAGGACGACGGGGAGTTCGGCGCGCTGGGCCTTGGCGTCGGCGGCCATCCGGGCGAGGTCGGAGCCGACGTAGGGGGCGAGGTCGGTCTTGTTGACGACCAGCAGGTCGGCGGTGGTGACGCCGGGGCCGCCCTTGCGCGGGATGTCGTCGCCGCCGGCCACGTCGATGACGAAGATCTGCGCGTCCACCAGCCCCTTGGAGAAGGTCGCGGTGAGGTTGTCGCCGCCGGATTCCACCAGGATCAGGTCCAGCGGGCCGACGCTCTCCTCCAGGTCCTCGACGGCCTCCAGGTTGGCGGAGATGTCGTCCCGGATCGCGGTGTGCGGGCAGGCGCCCGTCTCGACGGCGGTGATCCGCTCGGGCGGCAGCACCGCCTCGCGCAGCAGGAACTCGGCGTCCTCACGGGTGTAGATGTCGTTGGTGACGACGGCGAGGGACAGCTCGTCCCGCAGTTCCCGGCAGAGTGCGGCCACGGTGGCGGTCTTCCCCGATCCCACGGGTCCGCCGAGCCCGATGCGCAGGGCGCGGCGGGTTCCGTCCGGGCGGTGGGCGTCGGCGCTCACGGCGGCGGGGCCGTGGTGGGAGTGGTCGAGGTGCATGGACGGCTCCTGGGGGCGGGGGGCTTGTTCACAGGGGGTGGTGCGGGAGGGTCGTACGCCGGACGGGTGACGGGGCGGGTCAGGACGCGAAGAGCCGGGCCGGCCATGCGGCGTGGGCCTCGGCAAGGATCTCCAGCAGCGGCCCGGACGCCGCCGGCAGCGCGTGGGGGCCTTCCGCCGCCGCTCTGCCCGCCGCGTCCACCGCCGTCCGCGCGACCGCGTCCAGCTCCGGTGCCAGCCGGGCCAGTACTCCGGTCGCGTCGAAGGGGTCGAGGCTGAGCAGTCGTACGGTCGCCGTGGCCGGTCCGCTCACGCTCTCGTACAGGGCGCAGTACGCCGCGTCCGTGGGTCCGAGCCCGGCCGCGCGGGCGGCGAGTCCGAGGACCACGGGCTGGTGGGCGCCCTTGGGGAACCACCGGGCGAGCTGGTCGAGTTCGGCGCACGGCCAGCTCGCCCGCGCGGCCCGCAGCAGCTGGCGGCCGAGCCGGCGGGCGGCGAGCCGGAGCGCCGGGGAGGGCGTACGGGCGTCGGCCGCCGCGTCCAGTTCACGGGGGTCCAGACCGAGTGCGGCGGCCGCCGCGAGGGCGCCCGCGACCAGTCCGGCCGTGTGCAGCCGGCCCCGGCAGAAGTCCTCCAGGTCGGCGGCGCAGGTGATGCGCCCCGCCTTGACGGCGGCCTCGGCCCCGCCGGAGTGGGCGTGCCCTCCGGCGGGGAAGCGACCGTCGGCCAGGACGAGCAGTGCCGCGCGTGTCATCACGGTGCCGTCGACCGTCAGAAGAGGAAGTAGCGCTGGGCCATGGGCAGTTCGGCAGCCGGGGTCGCCTCGACCAGGTCGCCGTCGATGTGCACGGCGAAGCTGTCGGGGTCGATCCGGACGTCGGGGCGGGCGTCGTTCTCCCGCATGTCGGCCTTGGTGACCGCGCGCGTGGAGTCGATCGCCACGAACCGTTTGCCGAGCCCGAGCCGCTCCGGCAGCCCGTCCTCCAGGGCGAGGGAGGAGACGAAGTTGACGGAGTTGGCGGCCGGGGCGCGGCCGATCGCGCCGTACATCGGGCGGGGCAGGATCGGCTGCGGGGTGGGGATGGAGGCGTTGGCGTCGCCCATCTGCGCGTAGGCGATCTGGCCGCCCTTGAGTACGAGGAGCGGCTTCACCCCGAAGAACGCGGGCTCCCACAGCACCAGGTCGGCGAGCTTGCCCTGCTCCACGGAGCCGGTCTCGGTGGCGAGGCCCTGGGCGAGCGCCGGGTTGATCGTGTACTTGGCGACGTAGCGCCGTACCCGGTGGTTGTCCGCGCGGCCGTCACCGGGCAGGGCGCCCCGGCGCCGCTTCATGACGTGGGCGGTCTGCCAGGTCCGCAGGATCACCTCGCCGACCCGGCCCATGGCCTGGGAGTCGGAGGAGATGATCGAGATGGCGCCGAGGTCGTGGAGGATGTCCTCGGCGCCGATGGTGGAGGGCCGGATCCGGGACTCGGCGAAGGCGAGGTCCTCGGGGACGGCCGGGTTGAGGTGGTGGCAGACCATCAGCATGTCGAGGTGTTCCTCGGCGGTGTTGACGGTGAACGGCCGGGTCGGGTTGGTGGAACTGGGCAGCACGTTGGGCTGCGAGACCACGGTCATGATGTCGGGCGCGTGCCCGCCGCCCGCGCCCTCGGTGTGGTACGAGTGGATGCCCCGGCCCCGGATCGCGGCGAGGGTGTCGCCGACGAACCCGGCCTCGTTCAGGGTGTCGGTGTGGATGGCGACCTGGATGCCGGTGCGGTCGGCGACGGTGAGCGCGGCGTCGATGACGGCGGGGGTGGAGCCCCAGTCCTCGTGCAGCTTCAGGCCGACGGCGCCACCGCGGATCTGGGACAGCATCGCCTCGTGACTGACGGTGTTGCCCTTGCCGAGGAAGCCGATGTTCAGGGGGTAGGACTCCATCGCCTCCAGCATCCGGGCGAGGTGCCAGGGGCCGGGCGTGACGGTGGTCGCCTTGGAGCCCTCGGCGGGGCCGGTGCCGCCGCCGACCAGGGTGGTGATGCCGGAGGCCAGCGCCTCGTCGGCGACCTGGGGGCAGATGAAGTGGACGTGCGCGTCGATGGCGCCGGCCGTGAGGATCCGGCCGTTGCCCGCGATGATCTCGGTCTCGGGGCCGATCACCAGTTCGGGGTGGACACCGCCCATGGTGTCGGGGTTGCCGGCCTTGCCGAGGGCGGTGATACGGCCGTCGCGGATGCCGACATCGGCCTTGACGATGCCCCAGTGGTCCACCACCACGGCCCCGGTGATCACGGTGTCGGGGGTGCCCTCGGCGCGGGTGGCACGGGACTGGCCCATGGACTCGCGGATGACCTTGCCGCCGCCGAAGACCGCCTCGTCCCCGGAGCTGCCGGGCCCGCCGGAGCGGTCCTCCTCGATCTCGATCAGCAGATCGGTGTCGGCGAGCCGGATGCGGTCGCCGGTGGTGGGTCCGAACAGGTCGGCGTAGGCGGCACGGGAGATCTCAGGCATCGAGGGCACCCCCGGTCTCGCCGCGCAGCCCCGGCACGATCCGGGCGCCGGTGAGGGGGACGAGTTCGACCTCGACGGGGATGCCGGGCTCGAAGCGCACAGCGGTGCCGGCGGCGATGTTCAGCCGCCTGCCGTGCGCGGCGGCGCGGTCGAACTCCAGGCCGGGGTTGGCCTCGGCGAAGTGGTAGTGGGAGCCGACCTGGACGGGCCGGTCGGCGGCGTTGAGGACGGTGAGCCGGGTGCCGGCCCGGCCCTCGTTGACGCGCACGGGGGCGTCCGCGAACAGGATCTCTCCGGGAATCATCGCGGCCCCCGTCAGACGATCGGCTCGTGCACGGTGACGAGCTTGGTGCCGTCCGGGAAGGTCGCCTCCACCTGTACGTCGTGGATCATCTCGGCGATGCCGTCCATGACGTCGTCCCTGGTGAGGAGCTTGCGGCCGGTGGACATCAGCTCGGCGACGGTGCGGCCGTCGCGCGCGCCCTCCAGGATGTGCGAGGTGATGAGGGCGACCGCCTCGGGGTGGTTGAGCCTGAGGCCGCGGGCCCTGCGCTTCTCGGCCACATCGGCCGCCACATGGATGAGCAGCCGCTCTTGCTCGTGCGGGGTCAGTTGCATGTCCCACCTCACAGTCCTCGCTCCGGACCGTACGGGGTCCGGGTGCCGCAGCCACCGCGACGGAAGTCAGGTGTAACACACGGACGAATGGGGACCGACCGTGATCAACGGGGGCACAAAAACCCTCCGGTGGCATGGGACGGCAGGCTAGTTCGACGGAGTTTCAACGACGTTAACCAGCCTTTGAGTGGCTCATGACCGCCGCATGGCAACAGCGATAACCGCCGTGCGCGCAGGGGTAGTTCAGGACATGCCCGGTCCCGTACGGCCGCGGATCAGGACACGCCCGGCCCCCGGTACTCCGCCGCGATGCCGAAGCGCTGGCGTTCGCCGGGAGCGGACGGCACCTCGCGGACGCCCGGCTCGCGGACGCGGGACACCGAGCCGGCCACCTGTTCCTCGCCCGCCTCGGCTGCGTCGAGGGCTTCGAGTCGCTCCAGGTCGGCGGCCGAGACCAGTGCGGCCAGCGGCTTGCCGTGCCGGGTCACGACGACGCGCTCGCCGCCGTACACCACCCGGTTGATCAGGTCGGCGAGCTCAGCCCTGGCTTGCGTCACCGGAATCTCGTAGGCCATACCCCCATCATAACGGCAGGTACGTCCTGTACATTCTGTACAGAAGTCGGAGATCACCGGTCTCCGCCATGAGGAGGGGTGTGCCCAGATGACCCGACCGTCCGCCCGTTACGTCCTGCCCGAGTTCACCGAGCGCACCAGCTTCGGGGAGCGGCGGCTCGATCCCTACTCGAAGCTGTTCGAGAGCCGGGTCGTCTTCCTCGGGACGCCCCTGGACGAGGCGGCGGCCAGCGATGTGATCACCCAGTTCATGCACCTCGAACACCTGGCCCCGGACCGGGACATCACGCTGTACCTGAACTGCCCCGGCGGCTCCTTCCACGCCATGACGGCGGTCTACGACACGATGCGGTACGTCACCTGCGACGTGGCCACCTACTGCCTGGGCCAGGCCGCCTCGGTCGGCGCCCTGCTGCTGGCCGCCGGCACCCCCGGCAAGCGGTTCACCCTGCCCGGCGCCCGCGTGGTGCTCTCCCAGCCCGAGCTGTCCGAGCCGGCGCAGGGCCAGCCGAGCGATCTGCTCATCCAGGCCGGCGAACTGGTCAGGCTGCGCGCCCTGATGGAGGAGATGCTGGTCCGGCACACCGGGCGCACCCCGGAGCAGGTCCACGAGGACCTGGAGCGCGACCTCATGCTGGACGCGTCGGGCGCACTGTCGTACGGCCTGGTGGACGGCGTGGTGCCCAGCCGCCGGGACCTCCCCGGCGAGCGGTGAGCCGGCCGTGCTGCCCGATGAGCTGCCGCCGCTGCCGGCACTGACGCAGGCCGAGGGCGCGGTGGTCGACCACTATCTGGCGGTGGTCGACCTGCTCGGCAGGATCAACCCGGCGCGCGACGGGGACACCTATCGCGGGCTGCGCGCCGCGCAGGCGCTGGTGCGCCGGGCGGAGGAGCTGCGCGACGCGCTGGAGCTGATGCACGAACGGGGCGAGCGGGAGGTGTACGGGGGCACGCTGGCACGGGCGCTGCGGGTGCTCGACGGTGAGCGCCGGGCCGCTCGCGTCGCGCTCCCGCCGGACGCCGTGGGCTGATCCGGACGGCCGCCGGACCCGGCGGGTGCGGGGCGTCCGCGCGGCCACCGGGTCCGGGTTCGAAACGGTCCGAACGACGTACCGCCGACCGGTGTATATCCGGATCCGTTTCCGGCTCTCCCGAGTTGCGCGCGGGCCGCGCCCATGCTCCGCGCGCGGCCGCCTTTTCCCAGGTCCGGGGCTAAGCACGGGAACTGACGGAGCATCGAACACAGCACCCGCCACCCGAACGGGCGAGTGGTGAGTAACGCCACAAATCCCCGATTCCGTTGGGATTTTCGGACAGCTGTAGGTCAAGATCCCTGTCTGACGACAAGCCCCCGCCGCCGCGGCGGGGCGATCCGGGCGGACGCCGAGTCCTGCCGCCGCCCGGATGACCGGTCGACAGGAGTGGATCGGCAGGAGTGGAGGACCCAGGCAAGGCGGGTCCCCGGACGGTCGGCCGGCCGCGTGAGCGGACGGGCGGGCGCTTCGGGCGGCCCTTGGGGTGAAGCCGTGGCAACGCGGCCGGGCTACTTCGCCAGCCCGAATCCGACAGGTCATCCTTCACAGGCGGCTGACGAAGGGTTGCGCATGACTGCGCTCAATCGTGTCCCGTCGCTGATGGCCCGTGCCGGTACGGCCTCGGCCCTCACCCTGGCCGCCGTGGGCGGCTCGATCGCGGTTCCGGGTCTCTCCGCCGATGCCTCGGCCGCGACGCTGGCGACGAAGGCCCTGAACATCGCGGCGTCCAAGAAGGGCGCCCCGTACCAGTGGGGGGCCACCGGGCCGCGACGGTTCGACTGCTCGGGTCTGACGCTCTATTCGTTCAAGAAGGCCGGCAAGAAGCTGCCGCGCACCGCCGCGCAGCAGTACAACAAGACGCACCACATCTCCTCCGGCCACCGCAGAGCCGGTGACCTGGTGTTCTTCCACTACGGCTCGAACGTCTACCACGTCGGCATCTACGCCGGTCACAATAAGATCTGGCACGCGCCCAAGACCGGTTCCGTGGTGCGGCTGGAGAAGATCTGGACCAAGAGCGTCTGGTACGGGCGGGTCAGCTGACCCGCCCGCGCACCGGGAGCGACTCCAGCCAACGGGCCGCTCCTCGTGCCTGTCCTCACCCGGCACCGCCTCCAGCCTCGGGGGCGGTCCGGAACGGGTCCCGCGCGCCCGCCGGATGAACGTTTCGCGGCCGCGCGCGAGGGCCCCTCGCTACGGCTCCTGACGGCCTGCCGCCGCCGGTTCGGCCGGGGCGGTCCAGGGCAGTTCGATGGAGACCGTCTTGCCGCCCTCACGGGTGGGGCGGACGCGGAGCCTGCCGCCGCACTCGGCGGTGAGCCAGCGGATGATGACCATCCCGCGGCCGTTGTCCTGCTGGACGGCCGCGGGCAGTCTCTTCGGGAACCGCGGATGACTGTCCGTGACGCCGATGCGCAGCTGTTCGTCGCGCTCCAGCGCGAGGTCGACCGTGAAGGTCGGGGACTGCCCGAAGGTGTGCTGCACGGCGTTGGTGGCCAGTTCCGAGACGATGAGCCGCACCGTGTCGGCCGCCTCGGTGTCCGACGGCAGGCCCCACTCCGCCAGGGTTGCCACCACGTACGACCTCGCGGCGGCCACCGAGGCGGGATCGCTCGGCAGAGTGACGGATGCTTCCAGGTGGTCTGCCATGGCGACATCGTCCCTTTCCCACGGGACCGGAGTCCTCCATGGAGCGGATGGTTCGAGTACGGTCCCGGACTGGTGCTTCCTCGCCAGACTGCCACCACCGAACCGGTCACGGGGAGCGATCCACCAAGATATGCATATATCTGTCGCTCGATGCGGTGAACTCTGCGACGGGAGACCGTATTCGGGCGGCCCGTAAGGAGTAAGGAGGAGCCCATGCAGAACGGGCCGGCAGTGCGCCGCCGCAAATTGGGTGCCGAACTGCGCACGCTGCGCACCGGTGCGGGGCTCACCAGTGGGGAGGCGGCCCGTCTGGTCGGCTGGCACCAGTCGAAGGTGAGCCGCATCGAGACGGGCGCCAGTGGTGTGAAACCGGCCGATCTTCGCTTACTCCTGGACGCCTACGCGGTGCGCGACGCCCAGCTGCGCGAGCTGCTGCTGATGCTGGCCGGCTCCGAGGACGCCGACGGCGACCGCAACCGCTGGTGGCACGCCTACCGCGGGGTGCTCCCGCCGACGTACCGGGACTTCATCAGCCTGGAGTCGCAGGCCCGCGCGATGCGCACGCTGGAGACCACCGTGGTGCCCGGCCTGCTCCAGACGGCCGAGTACGCCCGCGCGGTGACCCGTGCGGCCGTCAAGGACCTGGACGAGGAGCGCCTGGACGCGCTGGTGGAGGTCCGCCTGGCCCGGCAGGACGTGCTGCGCTCGAACCCGCCGCTGGAGCTGAGCGCGGTCCTGGACGAGGCGGTGCTGCGGCGCGAGGTCGGCGGCCCCGAGGTGATGGCGCGCCAGCTGGAGCGGCTGATGGACGCGGCCCGGCTGCCCCAAGTGCGGCTCCAGGTACTGCCGTTCGGGGCGGGCGCGCATGTCGGCCTCACCGGGCCTTTCGTTATTTTCTCATTTCCGAGCACTTCTGATCTCGATGTTGTGGTTCTCGACCAGTTGACGAGTAGCCTCTACCTGGAACGGAAAGAAGACCTCCGGGCGTACTCGGAGGCCTTCCAGACCCTTCAGGAACACGCTCTTTCCCCCCACGATTCGCTGGACTACCTCGCCGGGATAGGTGACGGCGCGTAAGGAGGCACCATTGTCAGCTCTGCCTCGGAGCGTCCCTGCCAGTACCGACCTGTACGACGTGCGCTGGCTGCGCAGCAGTTACAGCACGGGAGCCAACAACTGCGTGGAGACGGCCCGGCCGCGCTCCGGTCCCTGGTCCGGACTGCTCGCCGTGCGCGACTCGAAGGACCCCGCCGGGCCCGCGCTGGTCTTCTCCGCCGGCAGCTGGGCCGGCTTCGTGGCCGCGCTCCGCTGAAACCCACCGGACCCGGTGAACCTGGCCGGACCCGCCCAACCCCGCCGGACCCGTTGACGCACCCGCCGCGAAGCACGGCCGTGTCCGCCGACTCATGGTCGCGTTTCGACGATCACCCGTACCGCGTGTGCGATCTCGGCCCCGGAGAGGTCCGCGCGGGCGGTCAGCCGCAGCCGTGAGATGCCGTCGGGCACGGAGGGAGGACGGAAACAGCCCACGGCCAGTCCCGCCGTCCGGCAGTCGGCCGCCCAGCGCACCGCCTGCTCCGGGGACGGGGCCCGTACGGAGACCACCGCGGCGTCCGGACGCACCGCCTCCAGACCCGCGGCGGTCAGCCGTGCGTGCAGCTCCCCCGCCACCTCGCGGGCCCGCGCCGCCCGTGCGGGCTCCCTGGCGAGCAGCCGCAGGGCCGCGAGGGCCGCACCGGCCGCCGCCGGCGCGAGACCGGTGTCGAAGATGAACGTCCGGGCCGCGTTGACCAGATGGTCGATCACCCGCGCCGGGCCCAGCACCACCCCGCCCTGGCTGCCCAGCGACTTGGACAGGGTGGCCGTGACCACCACGTCCGGCGCGCCCGCGAGCCCGGCCGCCCGCGCCGCCCCGCGGCCCCCCTCGCCCAGCACGCCGAGGCCGTGGGCGTCGTCCACGACGAGTCCCGCGCCGCGCTCCCGGCACGCCTCGGCCAGCGCGGGCAGCGGCGCCCGGTCCCCGTCGACCGAGAACACGGTGTCCGAGACCACGATCGCCGGCCCCGCGTGGGTGGCGAGGGCCTTGCGCACCGCCTGCGGGTCGGCGTGCCCGACGACCTGGGTCTCGCCCCGCGCCAGCCGGCAGCCGTCGATGAGCGAGGCGTGGTTGCCCGCGTCGGACACGACGAGCGAGCCGTGCGGGCCGAGCGCGGTGACCGCGGCCAGGTTCGCGGCGTACCCGGAGGAGAAGACCAGGGCCGCCTCGAAGCCGCAGAACGCGGCCAGTTCCCGCTCCAGTTCTGCGTGCAGCTCGGTGGTGCCGGTGACCAGCCGGGAGCCGGTGGCGCCGCCGCCCCAGGTCCGGGCGGCCCGCGCCGCGCCCTCGGTCACCTCGGGGTGCCGGGCGAGGCCCAGGTAGTCGTTGCTCGCCAGATCCAGCAGCGGGGAGTCGGCGGGGCGCGGGCTGAGGCGCCGTACCAGCCCGGCACGGTGACGCGCGCGGGCCTGCTCCTCGATCCAGCCGAACGCCATGAGTCCTCCGGAGGTTTTGTAGGTAGCGCACAGACCCTAGCTGGCCCGCCCGCCACCCACCGTGTGGCAATACCCACACGGTGAACGGTGTTCCTTGTGCGAACTCTCCTTGGCCAGGGGCGGTCCGGTAAGACAGGATCGGGCCTCATGGACCTGCTGAACACGCTGGTGGACAAGGGGCTTCGGCGCGAACTGCCGACCCGCGAGGAAGCGCTCGCCGTGCTGGCCACCTCCGATGACGACCTGCTCGACGTGGTGGCCGCGGCCGGCAAGGTGCGCCGGCACTGGTTCGGCCGGCGCGTGAAACTCAACTACCTGGTCAACCTCAAGTCCGGTCTGTGTCCCGAGGACTGCTCCTACTGCTCCCAGCGGCTCGGCTCCGAGGCGGGCATCCTCAAGTACACCTGGCTCAAGCCCGACGAGGCGTCGAAGGCGGCCGCCGCGGGGCTCGCGGGCGGCGCCAAGCGCGTCTGCCTGGTGGCGAGCGGTCGCGGCCCGACCGACCGGGACGTGGACCGGGTCTCGCGGACCATCAAGGCCATCAAGGAGGAGAACGAGGGCGTCGAGGTGTGCGCCTGCCTCGGGCTGCTCTCCGACGGCCAGGCCGAACGGCTGCGCGAGGCGGGCGCGGACGCCTACAACCACAACCTGAACACCTCCGAGTCCACCTACGGGGACATCACCACCACCCACACGTACGCCGACCGGGTGGACACGGTGCAGAAGGCGCACGCGGCCGGTCTGTCGCCGTGCTCCGGTCTGATCGCCGGCATGGGCGAGAGCGACGAGGACCTGGTGGACGTCGTCTTCTCGCTGCGCGAGCTGGACCCGGACTCCGTTCCGGTGAACTTCCTGATCCCGTTCGAGGGCACCCCGCTGGCCAAGGAGTGGAACCTCACCCCGCAGCGCTGTCTGCGGATCCTGGCGATGGTCCGCTTCGTCTGCCCGGACGTGGAGGTGCGCATCGCGGGCGGCCGTGAGGTGCACCTGCGCACGATGCAGCCGCTCGCGCTGCACCTCGCCAACTCCATCTTCCTCGGCGACTACCTGACCAGCGAGGGCCAGGCGGGCAAGGCCGACCTGGAGATGATCGCCGACGCCGGTTTCGAGGTGGAGGGCGCCGACCAGGTCACCCTGCCGGAGCACCGGGCGGGCGGCGGCTGCCATGACGGCGCCGGTGCCGGCTGTCACGAGGGCGGCGCGGGCGGCTGCCACGAGGGCTCCGGGGTCTGCGGTGCGGCCCCCGCGGAGCCGGCCGCCGAGCCGGTGGCCGCGAACGAGCCCCGTACCGACCTGGTCGCCGTCCGCCGCCGGGGCGCCGGAACGGATCTCGCGCCCAATGCCTGACCTGCCCCGCCTGAGCGTCCCCGAGCTGCTGGAGCTGGACCGGCGGCACGTCTGGCATCCGTACGGCCCGATGCCCGGACGCGCCGAACCGCTCGTCGTGGAGTCGGCGAGCGGGGTCCGGCTGCGGCTCGCGGACGGCTCGGGCGAGCTGGTGGACGGCATGTCCTCGTGGTGGTCGGCGATCCACGGCTACAACCACCCGGTGCTCAACGAGGCCGCGCAGGGGCAGCTGGGACGCATGAGCCATGTGATGTTCGGCGGGCTCACCCACGAGCCCGCCGTCCGGCTCGCGAAGCTCCTTGTCGACATGTCGCCCGAGGGCCTGGAGCATGTGTTCCTGGCCGACTCCGGCTCGGTGTCGGTCGAGGTCGCCGTCAAGATGTGCCTCCAGTACTGGCGTTCGCTCGGCCGGCCCGGCAAACAGCGGCTGCTGACCTGGCGGGGCGGCTACCACGGGGACACCTGGCAGCCGATGTCGGTGTGCGACCCCGAGGGCGGGATGCACGAGCTGTGGTCCGGCGTGCTGCCGCGCCAGGTGTTCGCGGACGCGCCGCCGGCCGGGTACGAGGAGTCGTACGCGGAGCAGCTGCGCGAGCTGATCGGGCGGCACGCCGACGAACTGGCCGCGGTGATCGTGGAGCCGGTGGTGCAGGGCGCGGGCGGTATGCGCTTCCACTCCCCCGCGTATCTGCGGGTGCTGCGCGAGGCGTGCGACGCGCACGGCGTGCTGCTGGTGTTCGACGAGATCGCCACCGGTTTCGGGCGTACGGGCGCGCTGTTCGCGGCGGACCACGCGGCCGTCACCCCGGATGTGATGTGCGTGGGCAAGGCGCTGACCGGCGGCTATCTGACGATGGCGGCCACGCTCTGCACCGCGCGGGTGGCCGACGGGATCTCGCGGGGCGAGGTGCCGGTGCTGGCGCACGGGCCGACCTTCATGGGCAATCCGCTGGCGGCCGCCGTGGCCTGCGCCTCGCTGGACCTGCTGATGGGCCAGGACTGGCAGGCCGAGGTCAAGCGGATCGAGGCGGGCCTGACCTCGGGTCTCGCACCGGCGGCCGGGCTGCCGGGCGTGCGGGACGTACGGGTGCTGGGCGCCATCGGCGTCGTACAGCTGGACCACGAGGTCGACATGGCCGCGGCCACCCGTGCGGCCGTCGCGGAGGGCGTGTGGCTGCGCCCGTTCCGCGATCTGGTGTACACGATGCCGCCGTACGTCACCTCCGACGAGGACGTGGCGAGGATCGCGCGCGCGGTGTGCGCCGCGGCGCGGGAGGGATGAGATGCCGGTACTGGTGATCACGGGGACGGGCACGGAGGTCGGCAAGACCGTCACCACGGCGGCCGTCGCCGCGGCGGCGCTCGCGGCCGGCCGTTCGGTGGCCGTCCTCAAGGCCGCCCAGACGGGGGTACGGCCCGACGAGCGCGGGGACGCCGACGAGGTGGCCCGGCTCGCCGGTGCCGTCACGGCCGAGGAAGTCGCCCGCTATCCCGAGCCGTTGGCGCCGGGCACGGCGGCGCGGCGGGCCGGCCTGGCGCCGGTGCATCCGCAGGAGGTGGCCGAACGGGCCGCCAAGCTGGCCGCCGAGCACGATCTGGTGCTGGTCGAGGGGGCGGGCGGGCTGCTCGTACGGTTCGACGCGGCGGGCGGCACGCTGGCCGACGCGGCGCGGTCGCTGGGCGCGCCGGTGCTGATCGTGGCCCAGGCGGGCCTGGGCACGCTGAACGCCACGGAGCTGACGGCGCGTGAGCTGCGCGGCCGTGGCCTGGAGCCGTTCGGCGTGGTGATCGGCAGCTGGCCCGCCGAGCCCGACCTGGCCACCCGCTGCAATGTCGCCGACCTGCCGGAGGCCTCCGCCACGCCCCTGCTGGGCGCGCTCCCGGCGGGCGCGGGTGCCCTGCCCCCGGCCGAGTTCAGGGCGTCGGCTCCGGGCTGGCTGTCCCCACGGCTGGACGGCACCTGGGACGCGGAGGCGTTCCGGGCGCGCGAAGGGGCTTAGCACCGGACTCGCGGAGGGACACTTCCCGCGGGTCCGCGATGTCCGGGAGGTCGGTGTGCGGCTGGGGTCCGAGGCGGCGGGGCCGGGTGCCGTGCGGCATCCGGTGTTCGCGCGCTACTACGCGCGGGTCGGGGCCGGGGCGGACGCGCGGCTGGGGTTCGCCGGGGTGCGGGGGCGGCTGCTCGCCGGGCTGACCGGCCGGGTGATCGAGGTCGGCGCGGGCAACGGGCTCAACTTCGCCCGCTATCCCGCCGCCGTCGCACGGGTCGTCGCCGTCGAACCGGAGCCGCTGCTGGGCCGGCTGGCGCGGGAGGCGGCGCGGCGTGCGCCGGTGCCGGTCGACGTGGTGCCCGGCACGGCGGAGGCGCTGCCCGCCCGGAGCGGGACGTTCGACGCGGTCGTGCTCTCCCTGGTGCTGTGCAGCGTGCGCGATGTGGCGCGGGCGCTGGAGGAGGCGCGGCGGGTGCTCAGGCCCGGCGGGCAGGTGCGGTTCTTCGAGCACGGACGCGGTGGGGGGCGGGCGATGCGGCTGACCCAGCGCGCCCTGGACCGTACGGTGTGGCCCGCGCTCGCCGGGGGCTGCCATCTGGCCCGCGACCCGGTGGCCGCGCTGCGCTCCGCCGGGTTCGAACTGGGCCCGTACCGCCGTCTTCTGCTGCCGGAGGGCGGACCGCGGCTGCCGGCCTCGTACTGCGTGCTGGGGACCGCCTGGCGCCCGGACGGCGGGCCGGGCACCCGCTGATCACAGGCTCCAGCGGCGCAGCTCGCGGGCGATGTCCTCGATGCTCGCCGCACCGTCCTTGACCAGCCGGGCGAGGTCGCGCACCTGCTCCGGGGTGGTGACGACCTTGGCGCCGCTGGCGACCAGGTAGGCGTAGGCGACCGCGGAGGCGAACAGCGCGTTGGCGCGTTCGAGGGCCGGCACGTGGATGAGCAGCTGGAGGAGGGCGGCGGCACGCGTGTACGGCGTCTCGTACACCGGCACGCCGAATATCTCCGCCCGGTGCCGGGCGACGGCGGCGATCAGCGCGCCCCAGTCGGTGACCTGCGGGTCTCCGGGCGTCTTCTGTTCGGCGAGCATGAGCAGCCAGGCGAGGTCGATGCTCAGCCCGTTCGGCGAGTCGCTCAAGGGATCAACTGCGTCCTTCGCCCGGAGCGGTGCCGCGCGCCTCGGTGAACTCCTCGGCGAACACGGACTCGTACTGCTTCATGAAGTCGGCGGCGGCCTCCACGAAGGTGCGGCCCACTTCGCCGGTGTCCTGTCTGACCAGTTCCTCGATGTAGCGGTTGACGCTCATCCCGCGGGCCAGCGCGCGCTCGCGCGCCGCGCGGGCGGTGCCCTCGTCCACGCGCACGTTCAACTGGGTTTTCGCCATGTCTCGACGCTAGCGCCCGGACGCTAGCAGGAGCAAGCGGAACCGGGGGCACGAGGGGGCGCACGGTCGCGCCCCGGCGGCGGCCAGGGGGCGGGTCGGGCCAGGGTCCGGGCCGGGGCCGGGTCGGCGCCGGTGCCCGATCGGGCCGGGGTCGGGTCGGGCCGCCGTCGGCTCGGGGGCGGTGTCCGGTGGGGGCCGGGGTCGGGTTCACCCCCCATCGCTGGGCTGCGTCACCCCCCGGCCCGCCGCCGTGCCCGTCGTCGGTTCCCGCTGTGCGCCCGGTCACATTAGGCTCGGCCCCGACAGCTCGTACCGGTGACCGGGAGGCGGTCTTGGGGACATCCGCAGCCGCACAGCACGCTCCCGGCCGCGCGCCGGGCGAGGGGACCGCGGCCCGCGCCCGCGGGCTGACCAAGGCGTACGGCGCGGGCGAGACCGCCGTGCTCGCGCTGGACTCGGTGGACGTGGACATCGCGCGGGGCCGGTTCACCGCCGTGATGGGGCCCTCGGGGTCCGGCAAGTCCACGCTGATGCACTGCCTGGCGGGGCTCGACACGGTGTCGGCCGGGCAGGTGTGGCTGGGCGACACCGAGATCACCGGGCTGCGGGAGCGGGACCTGACCCGGCTGCGGCGGGACCGGATCGGGTTCATGTTCCAGTCGTTCAACCTCATCCCGACCCTGACTGCCGCCGAGAACATCACCCTGCCGATGGACATCGCCGGCCGCAAACCCGATCAGGCGTGGCTCGATCAGGTGATCGACACCCTCGGGCTGCGCGGGCGGCTCGCGCACCGGCCCAGTCAGCTCTCGGGCGGTCAGCAGCAGCGGGTGGCGTGCGCGCGGGCGCTGGCCTCCCGGCCCGAGCTGATCTTCGCCGACGAACCGACCGGAAACCTCGACTCGCGGGCCGGCCTGGAGGTGCTGGGCTTTCTGCGGGGCGCCGTGGACGACCTCGGGCAGACCGTCGTCATGGTCACCCACGATCCGGGCGCCGCCGCCCACTCCGACCTGGTGCTCTTTCTCGCCGACGGGCGGATCGTGGACGAGCTGGACCGGCCGACGGCGGAGCGGGTCCTGGAGCGGATGAAACGGTTCGACGGCGAGCGGACGGACCGGCTCGGCGGGGAGCGGGCGGATCGGCTCGGCGAGACCCGCCGCCCGGATGCCGCGCGGGAGGGCTGACCCGGTGCTCAAGGCGACCCTGCGGAGCTTCCTCGCGCACAAGGGACGGCTCGCGCTGTCCGCGCTGGCCGTGGTCCTGTCCGTGGCGTTCGTGGCGGGCAGCCTGATCTTCTCCGACACCGTGACCCGCACCTTCGACCGGCTGTTCGCCTCCACCGCCGCCGATGTGACCGTGCAGCCGAAGCGCGACCTGATGTCCGCGCGGGCGAGCGGCGCGGTGCAGACGCTGCCCGCCGCGCTGCGCGACACGGTAGCGAGGGCCGCCGGAGTGGCGGCGGCGCGCGCCGATGTGCAGGTGCAGAACGTCGTGGTGGTCGACCGCCGCGACCGCTCCATCAGCCCGACCAACGGCGCGCCCACCCTCGCCGGCTCCTGGTACCCGACCCGGCACAGCCCGGTGCGGCTGACCTCCGGGCACGCCCCGCGCGGTCCGGGCGAGGCGCTGCTGGACGCGGACACGGCGGGCAGGAGGCACGTACGGATCGGCGACACGCTGACCGTGCAGGCCCAGCCCGGCACGTTCCGGGTGCGCGTCGTCGGGATCGCCACCTTCACCACCACCAATCCGGGCGCGGCCCTGGTCTTCCTGGACCCGGCGGTGGCCGGACGCCGGCTGCTCGGCTCGCAGGCGCGGGCGACCAGCATCTCGGTGGACGCGGCGCCGGGTGTCTCCGACGAGCAGCTGCGGCACCGGGTCGTCGCGGCGCTCGGCACGCATGCCGCGACGTACGACGTGAAGACGGCGAACGAGCAGGCCAAGTCGGCGGCGGCCAGCCTCGGCAGCTTCCTGGACGTGATCAAGTACGTCATGCTGGGCTTCGCCGGGGTCGCGCTCCTGGTCGGCGTGTTCCTGATCGTCAACACCTTCTCCATGCTGATCGCCCAGCGCACCCGCGAGCTGGGCCTGCTGCGCGCGCTGGGCGCCGACCGGCGGCAGGTGCGCCGCTCGGTGCTGACGGAGGCGCTGCTGCTCGGTCTGGTCGGCTCGACGCTCGGCCTGGCGGCCGGGATCGGGCTGGCGTTCGGACTGATCGGCCTGATGCGGACGCTCGGGATGAATCTGAACGCCGCCCAGATGGTGATCGGCTGGGGCACGCCCGTCGCCGCGTACGTGGTCGGGCTCGGCGTGACCTTCGTGGCCGCCTATCTCCCGGCCCGGCGCGCGGCGGCCGTCTCCCCCATGGCGGCGCTCGCGGACGCCGAGGTCGCCGGTGTGGGCAAGCCGCTGCGGACGCGGGCGATCGCCGGCGCGGCGGTCGGGGCCGTGGGCGCGGCGGCACTGGCCGGGTGTGCGGCGGCCACGCGTACCGGTCCCGCCGCGGGGCTGCTGGGCGCCGGGGTGGCGCTGACGCTGATCGCGACCGTGGTGGCCGGGCCGCTGCTGGTGCGGCCGGTGATCCGGGTGCTGGGCGGGGGCTTCCCCGCGCTGTTCGGAGCGGTCGGCCGGATGAGCCAGCGCAACGCCCTGCGCAATCCGCGCCGCACCGGTGCCACGGCCGCCGCGCTGATGGTGGGCCTGGCCCTGGTGGGCGGGATGTCGGTGGCGAGCGCGTCCATGTCGGCGTCGTTCGACCAGCAGATCGACAAGCGGCTCGGCGCCGACTTCACGGTCCAGAGCGCCAACTTCACGCCGTTCACCCGGCAGATCGCCGACCGGGTGGCCGCGACCAGGGGCGCCGGGCTCGTCGTGGCGCAGCGGCTGACGCGGATCGCCGTACGGCTGCCCGACGGCCGCCGGGTGGAGACCGGCGCCGTCGGCTACGGTCCGGGTCTGGACGACGTCGTGCACCTCTCCTACGCGCGAGGCGGCTCGGCGAGCGCGCTGGCCGAGGGGCATCTCGCCCTGGACGCGGGCTTCGCCCAGGACCACGGGGTGCGGCTCGGCAGTGTGCTCCCGGTGGAATTTCCGGGCGGTCGCCGGGCCGGCCTGAGGGTCGGCGCGCTCACCGAGCAGTCGACCACCGACAGCTTCGGCAATCAGGGCGGGGTCTTCTTCGGGCTCGGCACGCTGGAGCGGTACGCGCCCGGCGGCCAGGACTCCGCGCTGTACGTGAACGCCGCGCCCGGCACCGCGCCGGGGGACCTGCGGCCCCGCCTCGAACGGGCGCTCAAGCCGTTTCCGCAGGTGCAGGTGCGTGACCAGAGCGACTACAAGCGGCTGGTCCACGACCAGATCGGGGTGCTGCTGTACCTGGTGTACGCGCTGCTGGCGCTGGCGATCGTGATCGCGGTGCTCGGTGTGGTCAACACCCTGGCCCTGTCGGTGGTGGAGCGCACGCGGGAGATCGGACTGCTGCGGGCGATCGGGCTCGGGCGGCGGCAGTTGCGGCGGATGATCCGGCTGGAGTCGGTGGTGATCGCGGTGTTCGGCGCGGTGCTCGGTCTCGCCCTCGGCCTGGTGTGGGGCGTGTGCATGCAACGGGTGCTGGCGCTGCGCGGGTTGACGGCGTTCGCGATCCCCTGGGGCACGATCGTGGCCGTGGTCGTCGGCTCCGCGGTGGTGGGGGTCGTCGCCGCCGCGCTGCCCGCGCTGCGGGCGTCACGCATGAACGTGCTGGCCGCGATCGCCCACGAGTGACCCCCTCCCAGGGATGTGATGGTGTGTCAATTCCAAGGTCAATTCGCTGACAACCGGGGAGACTTCATGCCGCGTCCGTTCCGTTTCGGGGTCAATCTGCTCACGCCCGCCTCCGCGGCCGAGTGGCGCGCGAAGTGCCGTCGCGCCGAGGAACTGGGCTACGACGTGATCCTCGTCCCCGACCATCTCGGCCGGGTGGCACCCTTCCCGGCGCTGGTCGCGGCCGCCGAGGCGACCGAACGGGCCCGTGTCGGCACGCTCGTGCTCAACGCGGGCTTCTACAACCCCGCGTTGCTGGCCCGCGAGGTCGCGACCACCGACGCGCTCACCGGCGGGCGTCTCGAACTCGGTCTGGGCACCGGCTATGTGCGGGAGGAGCACGAGGCGGCCGGGCTGCCGTTCGGTTCTCCGGGCGAGCGGGTGGACCATCTGCGGCGCACCGTCGAGGAGTTGGCGCGGCTGCTCGGCTCGGCGGAGTACCAGCCGCGGCCGGAACAGGTCCGGGTGCCGCTGCTGATCGGCGGCAATGGGGACCGTATGCTGCGGCTGACCGCCGAGCACGCCGACATCGCGGCCTTCTCGGGCGTCCGGTCGGGGAACACGCGCTCGCTCGAACCGCTCGACGCCGACGAGCTGGACGAACGGGTATCGCGCTACCGGGAGTTGGCGGCCGGCCGGGCGGAGCCCGGGGAACTGAACCTGCTGATCCAGCAGGTCGCCGTCACCGACGACCCCGAGTCGGCGCTCAAGCCGGTGCTGGAGCGGCGGCCGGAGCTGACCCTGGAGGCCATGCTGGCGCTGCCCGTCATGCTGGTGGGCACGGTGGAGGAGATCGTGGCGAAGGTCAGGGCGCAGCGCGAGCGGTACGGGTTCACCAACCTCACCGTCCTGGAGGCCCACATGGAGGCGTTCGCGCCGGTGATCGAGCGGCTGCGCGCCGAGTCCGCATGACGGAATCCCCGGCGTCCGGATGGCGGCCGTGATCAGGATGGCCGTATGAACGAGTTGCGCATACGGCCCGCCGCCCCCGATGACCTGGACGCCGTGCTCGCCTTCTGGCGGACGGCCGCCGAGGGCACCAGCATCAGCGACGATCGCGCCGGGGTGGAGCGCCTTGTAGAGCGCGACCCGCAGGCGCTGATCCTGGCCGAGCGGGGCGGTGAGCTGGTCGGCACCGTGATCGCGGGCTTCGACGGCTGGCGCTGCCATCTGTACCGGCTCGCGGTGGCTCCCGCGTGGCGGCGCCAGGGCGTCGCCACGGCCCTGCTGGCCGCCGCCGAGGAGCGCTTCGTGCGCCTCGGCGGGCGGCGCGCCGACGCGATGGTGCTGGTGCGCAACGAGCGGGCGCGGCACGCGTGGAGCTCGGCCGGGTACGGCCCCGAGGAGCAATGGCGGCGCTGGGTGAAGCCGCTCACCGGCTGAGCCGTCGCGGTTATCCACAGGCCCCCGACGACACTTTGCCCATCCTTTACCCTGGAGGGAGCACTCGGTCCTCTGTGAAAGGTAGTGAGCGTCCCCTCATGGACGAGCCCCCCGGCCCGCGACACCGCGCGTCCCGCCGTCCCCTGTCCGATCATGGGATGGGGGTGACCCGATGACCGAAGTGCTGCTCCTGCTGGTGGCGATCCTGCTGTCGGTGGCCTGCGGCGCGTTCGTGGCCGCCGAGTTCTCGCTGACCACGGTCGAGCGCGGTGAGCTGGAGCGGGCCGCGCAGCGCGGCGAGCGGGGTGCCGCGGGCGCCCTGAAGGCCGCCCGGAACCTGACGTTCCAGCTTTCCGGCGCCCAGCTCGGCATCACCGTCACCAACCTGGTCGTCGGCATGCTCGCCGAGCCCTCGATCGCCAAGCTGCTCGCCGGGCCGTTCCGGGCCATGGGATTGTCGGGCGGCGCGGCGAATTCGGCGGCCCTGGTGCTCGGCACCGCGCTGTCCACGGTGTTCCTGATGGTCGTCGGCGAGCTGGTGCCCAAGAACTGGGCGATCTCCTCGCCGCTGGCCGTCGCCAAACGGGTGGGCACCCCGCAGCGCTGGTTCAGCGCCGCCTTCCGCCCCTTCATCGCCCAGCTGAACAACACGGCCAACCGTGTCGTACGCCGGCTCGGTCTCGAACCCGCCGAGGAGCTGGCCTCCGCGCGCGGCCCGCAGGAGCTGGCCGCGCTCGCCCGGCACTCCGCCAAGCAGGGCGCCCTGGAGGCGGACACCGCCGAGCTGTTCGTGCGGACGCTGAACCTGGCCGACCTGACCGCGGAGAACGTGATGACCCCGCGCGTCCAGGTCATCGCCCTGGAGGAGCAGGCGACCTGCGAGGACGTGGCGAACGCGACCCGCGCCACGGGCCTGTCCCGCTTCCCGGTCTTCCGCGGCAACCTCGACTCCGTCGTCGGCACCGTCCACATCAAGGACGTCCTCGCGGTGCCCGCCGAGCACCGCCGCCACCGCCGCGTCTCGCATCTGCTGCGGGAGCCGCTGCTGGTGCCCGAGTCCCTCACCGTCGACCGGCTCCTCGACCGGCTCTCCGGCCGCCGCACCATGGCCGTCGTCATCGACGAGTACGGCGGCACGGCGGGCGTGGCGACCCTGGAGGACATCGTCGAGGAGGTCGTCGGCGAGGTGCGCGACGAACACGACCCGCACGAGACGCCCGACCTCGCCCCGGCCGGCGCGGACGAGAGCGGCCGGGCCCTGTACTCGGCCGACGGCGCCGCCCGCACCGACCAGCTCGCGCGCGTCGGACTGCGGGTGCCCGAGGGGCCGTACGAAACCCTGGCCGGACTGGTCGCCACCGAGCTGGGCCGGATACCCGAGGCCGGCGACCGGGTCGAGATCGCCGGCTGGCGCCTGGACGTGGTGGACGCCTCCGGGCGGCGCGCCGCCCGGCTGCTGCTGCACGCACCGCTGGACGACGAGCGCGGGAACAGGACCACGGAGGGGGCGCGATGACCGCCGTACAGCTGCTGATCGGTCTGGCCACCCTCGTGGTCAACGCCTTCTTCGTGGCCGGTGAGTTCGCGCTGATCTCGGTGCGCCGCTCGCAGATCGAGCCGCTCGCGCAGGAGGGCGACCGGCGGGCCAGGAGCGTGCTGTGGGGCCTGGAGCACGTCTCCGCGCTGCTGGCCGCCGCCCAGCTCGGCATCACGCTGTGCACGCTGGTCCTGGGTGTGGTCGCCGAGCCGGCCATCGCGCAGCTGCTGGAGCCGGTGTTCCACGCGGTGGGCGTGCCGCTGGGCGTGGGCCATGTGGTGTCGTTCGTGATCGCGCTGACCCTGGCGACCTATCTGCACATGCTGCTCGGCGAGATGGTGCCCAAGAACATCTCGCTCGCGGAGCCGGTGCGCGCCGCGCTGCTGCTCGGGCCGCCGCTGGTCGCGCTGTCCCGCGCGCTGCGCCCGGTGATCTTCACGGTGAACGCGTTCGCCAACGGGCTGCTGAAGCTGCTGCGGGTGGAGGCCAGGGACGAGGTCGCGGCCACCTTCACGGACGCCGAACTCGCCGAGATCGTCAAGGACGCGAGCGAGGCGGGCCTGATCGACGGCCGGGCGCAGGAGCGGCTGCACGACGCCCTGGAGCTGGGCAGCCGCCCGGTGCGGGACGTGGTGGTGCCGCTGGAGCGGGTGGTGTACGCGCGGGTGGGCGTCACCCCGGAGCAGCTGGAGCGGCTGTCGGCCGAGTCGGGCTTCTCCCGCTTCCCGGTGGTCGACGCGAGCCGTCGCATCGTCGGGTATCTGCACGTCAAGGACGCGCTGGACGCCCTGCCCCGAGACCTGCCGTTCGCGCTGCGCGACATGCGGCCCATCGCGCGGGTGAAGGCGGACACCCCGCTGGACGACGTGCTCACCGCGATGCGGGGCAGCCGCAACCACGTGGCGGCCGTCCTCGGCGACGACGGGCGCCTCGCCGGGCTGGTGACCATGGAGGACGTGCTGCGGGAGCTGTTCGGCCAGCCGGCCTGACCGGGCCGGCCTGAGCAGGCCTGCCTGAGCGGGCCGGCCGCCCCGACCGACCGCTGGGTATGGAGCCGGGATACCATCGCTGTCGCCATGCAGACGAACCCCGCGCCTCCCCCGTACTCCAGCCTGGTCGCGATCGGCGACTCCTTCACCGAGGGCATGTCCGATCTGCTGCCGGACGGCTCCTACCGGGGCTGGGCGGATGTGCTCGCCGCGCGGATGGCGGCGGGCACACCGGGTTTCCGGTACGCCAACCTCGCCGTGCGCGGCAAGCTGATCGGGCAGATCGTCGACGAGCAGGTGGACCGGGCCGCCGCCATGAACGCCGATGTGGTGACCCTGGTCGGCGGGCTCAACGACGCCCTGCGGCCCAAGTGCGACATGGGCAGGGTGCGCGGGCTGCTGACCGAGGCGGTGGAGCGGCTGGCCCCCTCCTGCCGGCGACTGGTGCTGATGCGCAGCCCCGGCCGCCGGGGCCCGGTCCTGGAGCGGTTCCGGCCGCGCATGGAGGAGTTGTTCGCCACCGTGGACGAGCTGGCCGCGAAGCACGGCGCTCTCGTCGTCGACCTGTACGGCGCCCCCGCGCTCGGCGATCCCCGGCTGTGGGACGTGGACCGGCTGCATCTGACGGCCGAGGGCCACCGCCGGGTGGCCGAGGCGGTCTGGCAGACGCTCGGCTACCCGCCCGAGGACACCGAGTGGCACGTCCCGATGCCGGCCACCGCACCCCCGGCCTGGCTGCACCGGCGCACGGCGGACCTCCGCTTCGCCCGGCAGCACCTGCTCCCCTGGATCGGCAGACGCCTGACGGGCCGCTCCTCCGGCGACGGCCTGCCGGCCAAGCGGCCGGAGCTGCTGCCGTACGAGACCGGTGGGACGGATGAGACCGACGCGGCATACGAGACCCACGAGGCACGAGAGGCGTACGAGAAGCGGGCGTAACCGAGGCACGCCGCTCTCGTAGCTTTCGACGAATAGGGGCGTGGCGCTGGCCTGCACAAAGCGCCAGTAGACTCTGGTCACGTGACTTCAGCGCCCGCCAAGCCCCGCATCCCGAACGTCCTCGCCGGACGCTACGCCTCCGCCGAGCTCGCCACGCTCTGGTCGCCCGAGCAGAAGGTGAAGCTGGAGCGGCAGCTCTGGCTCGCCGTGCTGCGGGCCCAGAAGGACCTCGGCATCGAGGTGCCGGACGCGGCGCTCGCCGACTACGAGCGTGTCCTCGACACCGTCGACCTGGCCTCGATCGCCGAGCGCGAGAAGGTCACCCGGCACGACGTGAAGGCGCGGATCGAGGAGTTCAACGCCCTCGCCGGGCACGAGCACGTGCACAAGGGCATGACCTCCCGTGACCTCACGGAGAACGTCGAGCAGCTCCAGATCCGGCTCTCCCTGGAGCTGATGCGCGACCGCGGTGTGGCCGTCCTCGCCCGTCTCGGCAAGCTGGCCGGCGAGTACGCCGAGCTGGTCATGGCCGGCCGCTCCCACAACGTGGCCGCGCAGGCCACCACCCTCGGCAAGCGCTTCGCGACCGCCGCCGACGAGCTGCTCGTGGCCTACGGCCGTATCGAGGAGCTGCTCGCCCGCTACCCGCTGCGCGGCATCAAGGGCCCGGTCGGCACCGCGCAGGACATGCTGGACCTGCTGGGCGGCGACGCGGCCAAGCTCGCCGAGCTGGAGCAGCGGATCGCCGGCCACCTGGGCTTCTCCCAGGCGTTCACCTCGGTCGGCCAGGTCTACCCGCGCTCGCTGGACTACGAGGTCGTCACCGCGCTGGTGCAGCTGGCGGCGGCGCCGTCCTCGCTGGCCAAGACGATCCGGCTGATGGCCGGCAACGAGCTGGTCACCGAGGGCTTCAAGCCCGGCCAGGTCGGCTCCTCGGCGATGCCGCACAAGATGAACACCCGCTCCTGCGAGCGCGTCAACGGCCTGATGGTGATCCTGCGCGGCTACGCCTCGATGACCGGCGAGCTGGCGGGCGACCAGTGGAACGAGGGCGACGTGTCCTGCTCCGTGGTGCGCCGGGTCGCGCTCCCGGACGCGTTCTTCGCGCTGGACGGCCTGCTGGAGACCTTCCTGACGGTGCTCGACGAGTTCGGCGCGTTCCCGGCGGTCATCGCCCGCGAGCTGGACCGCTACCTGCCGTTCCTCGCCACCACCAAGGTGCTGATGGGCGCGGTGCGCGCCGGGGTCGGCCGCGAGGTCGCGCACGAGGCGATCAAGGAGAACGCCGTCGCCACCGCCCTCGCCATGCGCGAGCAGGGTGCCGAGCGCAACGATCTGCTGGACAAGCTCGCCGCCGACGAGCGCCTCCCGCTGGACCGCGAGCAGCTGGCCGCGCTGATGGCCGACAAGCTGTCCTTCACCGGCGCCGCGGCCGACCAGGTCGCCGTGGTCGTCGGCCGGATCGAGGAGATCGTCAAGCAGCGCCCGGAGGCCGCCGGCTACACGCCGGGGGCGATCCTCTGACCCCGCGTCTTTCCCGGGCGGACCTGGAGGCCGCTCGCGACCGTCTCGTCCCGGACGTGGTCGCGGGCGGCCTCCGGGTGCTTTTCTGCGGCATCAACCCCGGCCTGATGACGGCGGCCACCGGCCACCACTTCGCCCGCCCCGGCAACCGGTTCTGGCCGGTGCTGCACCTGTCCGGCTTCACGCCGAGGCTGCTGAAGCCGGCCGAGCAGCGAGACCTGCTGTCGTACGGCCTCGGCATCACCAATGTCGTGGCCCGCGCGACCGCGCGGGCGGACGAGCTGACCGCCGAGGAGTACGCCGAGGGCGGCCGGCTGCTGACCGAGAAGGTACGGCACCTCGCGCCGCGCTGGCTCGCGGTGGTCGGGGTGACCGCCTACCGCGCCGCCTTCGCCGACCGGACCGCCCGGATAGGACCGCAGGAGCGGACCATCGGGGACACCCGAGTATGGGTCCTGCCCAACCCCAGTGGCCTCAACGCGCATTGGACGGCGGCGACGATGGCGGAGGAGTTCGGGCGGCTGCGGGTGGCGGCGGAGGAGTAGGCCGGGGCATCCCCGCGGCCGGCCGATCCGGGCACCCGAGGGCGGCAAGCCCCGTGGTCTCGGCGGGAACCAGCGCGACCGGGGCGAGCCCGGCGCTCGCCGGGGCGGGGTGGGACGAGTACGATCCGGCCAACACGCCCGCGAGCTGGGAGGACGGACGGTGGGGCAGCTGACCGGCGGCGATCCCTCGCTGCTGCGAAGGATCAACTCCGCGGTGGTGCTGCACGCGCTGCGGGCCACGGACTGCGCGACGCTCAGCGAGATCGCGCGGGTCACCGGGCTGTCCCGGCCCACGGTCGAGGGCGTGATGGAGCAGCTGATCGAGGCCGGGCTCGTGGTGGAGCGGGCCGCCGACGAGGGGATCGCGCGCAGGCAGGGGCGCCCGGCCCGGAGGTTCCGGTTCCGGGCCGAGGCGGGGCATCTGCTGGGCCTGGAGATCGGCCCGCACCGGGTCGCCGCGCTGCTGTCCGACCTGGACGGGCGGGTGCTGGGCCGGCAGGCCAAGGAGGTCACCGAGACGGCACCCGCGGACGAGCGCCTGGACCGGCTGCGGGGCACGGTCGCCGAGCTGCTGCGGCGCTGCGGGGTCCCCCGCGGCTCGCTGCGCGCGGTGGGCGTGGGCACGCCGGGCATCGTGGCGGCCGACGGCACGGTGCGGCTGAGCACGGCGCTACCGCAGTGGACGGGCCTCGGCCTCGGCGAGCGGCTGAGCCGTTCCTTCAAGTGCCCGGTGCTGGTGGAGAACGACGCCAACGCGGCGGCGGTCGCCGAGCACTGGAAGGGCGCGGCGGACGACACCGACGACGTGGTGTTCGTGCTGGCCGGGCTGAGCCCCGGAGCGGGCGCGCTGATCGGCGGCCGGCTGCACCGCGGCTTCGGCGGGGCGGCCGGGGAGATCGGGGCGCTGCACCTGCTGGGCCGGGAGGCCACCCCGGAGACGCTGCTGTCCACCACCGACGAGCCGTTGCACCCGCTGGACGAGCAGGCCGTGGCCGAGGTGTTCGCGCTGGCGCGGGAGGGCGATCTGCGGGCGCGGGCGGCGGTGGAGCGGTTCATCCAGCGGCTGGTGCACGACGTGGCCGCGCTGGTGCTCGCGCTCGATCCGGAGCTGGTCGTGATCGGCGGCTGGGCGGCCGGGCTGGACGGTGTCCTGGAACCGCTGCGCCGCGAACTGGCCCGCTACTGCCTGCGACCGCCTCGCGTGGCACTGTCCGTGCTGGGCGAGGCGGCCGTGGCCACCGGGGCGCTGCGGCTGGCCCTGGACCATGTGGAGGAGCAGCTGTTCGCGGTGGAGGGCACGGTGACGGCGCGCCGCTGACGGGGACCGTACTACCGCTCCCGCTACGGCGCCGCGACGCCCGCCTCGGCCAGCAGCTGGTCCGCGACGATCCGGGCGCCGGTGTCGCCGACGAGGATCGTGTAGTGGTTGGTGCCGGGAACGCGCCGGGCCGTGACCCGTCCGGGGTCGAGCTGGGCGGCGGCGAGGCGGTCGTCGTCGTACAGGCCCTGCGGCTCGTCCATCAGGCCGCGTTCCGCCCAGAGCAGTCGCGCGGGCAGCGGCAGCCGGTGGATCGCCTCGGCCACCTCCCCGCCGAGCTGGTCGATGCCGTCGGCGCGGACCGCCTCGATCGCGCAGGACGAGCGCAACTCGGGCTCGACGCCCACGAGATCGCGCTGGATGTAGGCGTCCACCCAGGGCGACCAGGCGGCGGCGAAGCCCGGATGCCGCTGCCAGAACGCCCGGTAGGCGGCCCGGTCCTCGAACGTCATCGACAGCCGGGCCATGGCCGGGCCGAGGACGGCGGCGATCAGCTCGTCGGGGTCCGGTTCGGCCGGCACGGGGAAGGGCACACCGCCGTCGACGAGCAGCAGGGCGCGGGGCAGGTCGGGATGGCGCCCGGCGGTCAGCGCGGCGGTGAAGGCGCCCATGGAGTGGCCGGTGAGCACCACGGGGCCGGGGGCCAGCCGGTCGGCCACGGCGGCCATGTCGTCGGCGTGCGCGGCGATGCCGTACGGGCCCGGCAGGTCGCGGCTGTGGGCCCGCCCGCGCAGGTCCGGGGCGAGCAGGGTGACGCGGCCGGCCAGGTGGTGGGCGACCCGCGCCCAGGACAGGCCGTTGGCGGTGATGCCGTGCAGGGCCAGCACCACGGGGGCGCCGGGGTCGGCGGCGGGCCAGCGCAGTACGGCCAGATCGCCACCGCGCACGGGGACGCGCAGCTCCTCGTACGCCGGTACCTGTGCCGCGGGCGGGATACGGCTCATCGGCAAAACGGCCTCCTCGCGGTGCGTGGTCGCCGGAATAATAGGAGCGGCACGCGGCCGGCGACATGGTGCCGACCGCCCGCACCGGTGCGGCCCGGTGAAGCTCAGGGGCGCACGCACGGCGAGGAGCTGCCCGGACGGATCAGGAGGCCCGCCGGGCCGGGTCGTGGTGGATCTCCACGCCCGCGCTGTCGCCGAAGGTCAGCCGGCAGGTGTCGGCGCGGTAGGTCGCCACGGAGAGGGCGGCGGTACGGCCGAGGGCGGTGAAGCGGGTGGTGACGACGAGGACGGGCGAGCCGGGGAGCCGGTCCAGCTCACGGGCGTCGTCCGCGCGGGCCGAGCCCAGCTCGACGGCCCGGTCCTGGCCCTCCAGCTCCAGGTGGTGCAGCTCCCGCAGCACCGCACGCGCGCGGGCGGCGCCGGAGGGCGCGTCGATCGCGGTGAGGCCGGGCACCGACGCGGCCGGGATGTAGAGGAGTTCGGTGGCGACCAGCTGGCCGCCCGACATCCGGGAGCGGCGCACGGTGTGCACGGGCTCGTCCGCGCCGGTCTCCAGCGCGGCGGCGACGGCCGCGGGCGCGGTCTCCTGGGCGCAGTCGACGGCCTGCCAGGCGTCCCCGGCGCCGCCGGGCCAGGCGTGCTGTTCGCCGCCGACGGCCACGCCCACGCGCGGCGGCGCGACGGTGGTGCCGACGCCCCGGCGGCGCTGCAACCGGCCCTCCAGCTCCAGCTGTTCGAGGGCCTGGCGGAGCGTGGCGCGGGCCACGCCGAAGCGGGCGGCCAGATCGCGCTCGTTGGGCAGGATCTCGCCGACCGAGAACTCGGAGTCGAGCGCCTCGCTGAGCACGGTCCTGAGATGCCAGTACTTCGGTTCCTGCACCGAATCCAGCTGCGTGGTCCCCACCCTGTCCTCCGCAAGAGCCGTGGTGCGGCGGTTTTTAGCGCCCTTGTTTATTAAAGGTTGTTGCACTTCTCTGCCGACCATAGGACGGCCGACACCCTTGGTCAAGACCAATCCTCGTTCCCCGGACGAACGCCGAGGGGGGCCGCAGCGCAGCGTTCACGAGGCGTTCGTACGCGGTGATCCGGGTGACATCACGGCAAAGCCCCCGTCGCGGGACGGGGGCTCGGGTCCGCATGCGGTTCAGTGGTCGGCCAGGTGGCGCAGCTTGTCGGGGTTGCGCTGGATGTAGACCGAGGTCACGCGGCCCTCCGTGACGTCCAGTTGGAAGAGGCTGTCGGGTTTGCCGCCGGACAGGACCAGGACGGCGGGACCGCCGTTGACCTCCAGCAGCCGCAGGGCGGGGTCGGATCCCACGGTGGGGGCGACGGCGGCCACGAAGCGGGCCACCTTGTCCGCGCTGTGCAGGATCCGCAGGGCCGCCCTGACCTTGCCCCCGCCGTCGGAGACCAGCCGCACGTCCGGGGCGAGCACCGACATCAGCCCGTCCAGGTCGCCCCCGGACGCGGCGAGCAGGAAACGCTCCGTCAACTCGCGGCGCCGGCCGGGATCGACGTCGTAGCGCGGCCGGCGCTCCTGCACGTGCCGGCGGGCCCGTGCGGCGAGCTGCCGTACCGCCGGTTCGCCGCGGTCGAGCAGGGCGGCGATCTCGGCGAACGGGAAGCCGAACGCCTCCCGCAGCACGAACACGGCGCGTTCCAGGGGCGAAAGCGATTCCAGGACGACCAGTACGGCCATCGAGACGGTGTCGGCGAGGACGGCCCGGTCGGCGGCGTCGGGTGCGGTGTCGCCGTATTCGGTGACGTACGGCTCGGGCAGCCAGGGTCCGACGTACGACTCGGCGCGCGACTGCACCTGGCGCAGCCGGTCGATGGCCAGCCGGGTGGTGATCCGCACCAGGTAGGCGCGGGGTTCGCGGACCTCCGCGCGGTCGGCGCGGGACCAGCGCAGCCAGGCGTCCTGGACCACGTCCTCGGCGTCGGCGACCCGGCCGAGCATGCGGTAGGCGACGCCGGTGAGCAGGCTCCGGTGCTCCTCGAAGACGTCGGTCGCGGGGTCGGCGGTCATGTCCTCATCCCATCCGACACGCCCCGGCGCTGTCCACTCGGAATCAGGCCGTGCGTGGGCGTGCCGGATCACAATGACCGCGCGGACCGCCGGGCGCCGGCGGCCGGGAGCCGGAGGTGTGCGATGCGGTACGGGGTGCTGGGCACGGGCGAGGTGGGCCGGACGCTGGCGGGGCGGCTGGTGGAGCTGGGGCACGAGGTGACGCTGGGCTCGCGCACCGCGGACAACCCGGTGGCGCGGGAGTGGGCGACGGCGGCGGCCGGGCGGGCGCACGCGGGGACGTTCGCGCAGGCCGCGGAGGCGGGCGAGGCGGTGATCAACGCGGTGAGCGGGCGGGTGGCGCTGGACGCGCTGCGGGCGGCGGGCGCCGCGCACCTGGACGGCAAGATCCTGGTGGACGTGTGCAACCCGCTGTCCTTCGAGGACGGGCTGCCGCGGCTCGACCCGGTGGAGTCGGACAGCATGGGCGAGCGGATCCAGCGGGCGTTTCCCGGAGCGCGGGTGGTCAAGACGCTGAACACCGTCAACGTCACGGTGATGGTCGATCCGGCGCGGGTG
This sequence comes from Streptomyces sp. NPDC043952, assembly GCF_056435325.1. Taxonomy (NCBI): domain Bacteria; kingdom Bacillati; phylum Actinomycetota; class Actinomycetes; order Kitasatosporales; family Streptomycetaceae; genus Streptomyces; species Streptomyces sp. NPDC043952. The sequence goes on along the minus strand of NZ_JBWKES010000010.1, from coordinate 85,573 downwards.
CCGGGCGAGCACCATCTGTTCGTGTGCGGGGAGGACGCGGCGGCGAAGGAGCGGGTGACGGCGTGGCTGGGCGACTTCGGGTGGCCGGCCGGGCGGGTGCTGGATCTGGGGGGTATCGCGGCGGCGCGGGCCACGGAGATGTATCTGCCGCTGTGGCTGCGGATGTCGCGGGTGTTCGGGCACGCGGACGTCAACATCGAGGTGCGGCGGGCGGGTTGACGCCGGTTCGGTGCCGCCGGCGACCCTGGGGCTACCCGTCGGTAGTAATTGCTGACAAGCTGTCTACGGCGTCTGTCAGCAGTCGAGCCGAGGAGCACCCATGTCCGCCACCGCCTCCTTCACCGTATCGACCCCGCACGGCCCCGAAGAGGTGGCCGTGTCCTACGCGCGCGTGGGGCGCGGCGAGCCGCTGGTGCTGCTGCACGGCATCGGGCACCACCGGCAGGCCTGGGACCCGGTGGTGGACATCCTCGCCACCGAGCGCGAGGTGATCGCGGTCGACCTGCCGGGCTTCGGCGCGTCCCCGGCGCTGCCACCCGCCCTCGCCTACGACCTGCCCACGACCAACGCCGTGCTGGGCGCCCTGTTCGAGACGCTGGGCCTGGACCGCCCGCACATCGCGGGCAACTCGCTGGGCGGCCTGCTCGCGCTGGAGCTGGGCCGCGAGAAGCTCGTACGGTCCGTCACGGCCTTCTCCCCCGCCGGGTTCTGGACGGAGGCCGAGCGGCGGTACGCCTTCGCGACGCTGCTTGCGATGCGGGGTGTCGCCCAGCGGCTGCCGGTGCCCCTGGTGGAACGGCTCAGCCGCAGCGCGGCGGGCCGCACGGCGCTGACGAGCACGATCTACGCCCGCCCCGCCCGCCGCGACCCCGCGGCCGTGGTCGCCGAGACCCGTGCGCTGGTGGAGGCCACGGGCTTCACGGCGACCCTGCGGTCCGGCAACACCGTCCGCTTCACCGACCCGCTGCCCGGTCTGCCGGTCACGGTCGCCTGGGGCAGCCGGGACCGCCTCCTCCTGCGCCGCCAGGGCGTCCGCGCCAAGCAGACCATCCCGCACGCCCGCCTGATCCGCCTCCCCGGCTGCGGGCACTGCCCGATGAGCGACGATCCGGCACTGGTGGCACGGGTCATCCTGGACGGCAGCAGGGGCGGGTCACCGGAGGAGGGTGAGGAGGGTTAGGCGGAGAACGACCCCGCGCCGCCCGGTACATGCGTTCCGTAGCCGGGCTGCACGGCCAGTGAGGGGCCGAGGCAGAAGGGGTTGCCGTAGATCCGCACCGGCTCGTCCGAGAGGTTCGACAGGACGTGGGCGAGCGCGGGCAGCCGGTGGCAGCCCACGGGGTCGTGGTAGACGTCCAGGGGCTGGACCTCGGTGGAGAAGACGACGACGTCTCCCGACGCGGCCTGCGCGGACCCCGCGAGGCCCAGCACCGAACAGGCCGCCGCGGCCAGGGAAACCAGAACTGCCTTTACTCGCACGATCATCCTTCACCGTCGACGCTCCCGCTCCGGACGCGGGCTCGCTCCACAGCTATCGCGCGGGCGCCGCCCCGTTCCGTCCGTTCCCGCCCGGTTCACCCGATCGGCGGACGACGCTTCACCGTCGCGGGCACCGAGCGCCGCGCCACCCCAAGTCCCGTACCGGCATGCACGGTTGTTCACCTCCGGTTCGTGTGCGCTCCGCGCGGCCCCCGTAGGTGTGGCTGCGCACACTGGTCGGATCCCGTTGCTGGAGGCGTTGTCATGTCGGACCGTTCGCTCCCCGGTCGCCGCGGTGTTCTGCGCGGATCGCTCGCCGCGTCGGCGGCGCTGGCCCTGCCCGGCGGGCTCGCCGCGGCCCCGGCGTTCGCGCTGTCCGGGCGGCCCCGAGGGGACTGGGGGGTGCAGGCCGGGGACGTGACGGCGGACTCCGGCCTGGTCTGGGTGCGCGCGGACCGGCAGGCCCGGATGACCGTGGAGACGGCGGCGACCGAGTCGTTCCGCAATCCGCGCAGGTGGCAGGGCCCGCTGCTGGGCGCGGACACCGACTTCACCGGCACCACCCGGCTGCGCGGGCTGCCCGCCGGCGAGCAGATCCACTACCGGGTGACCCTGACCGGCCCGGACGACCCCCGGCGCACCGGCGAGCCGGTGACCGGCACCTTCCGCACCGCGCCGGACAAGCGGCGCCGGGGCGTGCGATTCGTGTGGTCGGGCGATCTCGCCGGACAGGGCTGGGGCATCAACGAGTCGATCGGCGGCTACCGCATCTTCGACGCCATGGCCCGGACCGACCCCGACTTCTTCCTGTGCAGCGGCGACAACATCTACGCCGACGGCCCGATCTCCGCGACCGCCACGCTCCCCGACGGGAGCCTGTACCGCAGCGTCACCACCGAGGCGAAGTCGCACGTCGCGATCACCCTGGACGACTACCGGGGCAACTTCCGCTACAACCTGCTGGACGACGCCCTGCGCCGGTTCAACGCACAGGTCCCCGGCATCATCCAGTGGGACGACCACGAGGTCCGCAACAACTGGTACCCCGGCGAGGTCATCGGCTCCGGCACCCCCTACCCGGCCGGCACCCGCCTCGACGACCTCGCGCGCAACAGCCGCCGCGCCTTCTGCGAGTACTTCCCGATCTCCACCCTGGGCACCCGCCCCGACGGCCGGATCTACCGTGTGCTGCGCCACGGCCCTCTGCTCGACGTGTTCGTCCTCGACATGCGCAGCTACCGGAACGCCAACTCCCCCGACGACCAGACCACCGACCCGGTGGGCATCCTCGGCCGCGCGCAGCTGGACTGGCTCAAGCGCGAGCTGGCCGCGTCCCGTGCGGTGTGGAAGGTGATTGCCAACGACATGCCGCTCGGTCTCGTCGTGCCGGACCCGGTGGAGGGCAAGCCGGACTTCGAGGCCGTCGCGCAGGGCGACCCCGGCGCGCCGCTCGGCCGTGAGCTCCAGATCGCCGAACTGCTGCGGTTCATCAAGCACCGCCGGATCACCGGCACGGTGTGGCTGACCGCCGATGTGCACCACACCTCCGCGCAGCACTACGCCCCCGCGCGGGCCGCGTTCAAGGACTTCGAGCCGTTCTGGGAGTTCGTCTCGGGCCCGCTGAACGCCGGCGCGTTCCCGGCCGGCGACCTGGACGGCACGTTCGGCCCGGACCGGGTGTTCGTCAAGGCGCCGACCGCCTCCAACGTCTCGCCCGCCGAGGGCTACCAGTTCTTCGGCGAGGTCGACATCGACGGCGCGAGCGGCGAGCTGACGGTACGGCTGCGGGAGTACGACGGTACGGTGCTGTTCACCAGGACGCTCCAGCCCGGCCGGGTCGGCCGGTAATCGACGGTTTCCCGGCCGGTTCCCGTACGCTTCGACCCATGTCGCGCGCCGGCGTCATCCCCCGGCGCGCGGCCCCCTCAACTCGCGCGCGCGGAGCGGCCTTTGCCCTGTTCCGGGCGCCTCCCGCCAGGAACCGGCCACACATGGTCGTAGAAGATGGAACAAATGGGGCGGAGCATGCTTTACCTGTCGGTCACAAACAGTTCGTGATCAGGCAACACGCTTCCTTCACAGTGGTTGTATGACTCCGGATATGTCTGATGTGACCCGCGCCCGGCACGGCCGGCCCGTGCACCACTGGCGGCGGGACCTGGTGGAACTGGCCGCCCTCTTCACCGCCGTCGCCGTGGCCGACGGGGTGGCGAACCTGATCGGGCACGGCCCCGACGGGCCGGCCCTGCTGATGATCTCGGCGCTCGCGCTGGCCGCGACGGCGGGCTTCCACACCTGGTGGGCGCGGCGGCACGGCCATGCGCCGCCTCCGCCGCCGGCCGGTGATACCGGTGCCCGGCCGGCCGCCGTGGCGCGGTCTGCCGGGCCGGGCGACGGCGGGGCGAGCGGGCCCAGCACGCTGTGGCGGATGCGGACGACGGTCAGGGACGAACCCGGCTCGCTGGCCGCGCTGTGCACGGCGCTGGCGGAACACCGGGTGGACATCCTGAGCCTCCAGACGCACCCGCTGGCCGAGGGCACCGTGGACGAGTTCCTGCTGCGGGCGCCCGGCGCGCTGGGCGCGGCCGAGCTGACGCGGGCGGTCGCGGCGGCCGGGGGCGGCTCCACGTACATCGAGCGGGCCGACGCCCACGATCTGGTCGACGCCCCGACGCGGGTGCTGGGCCTGGCCACCCGTACGGCGCTGGATGCGGCGGAACTTCCGCTGGCGCTGCGGCAGTTGCTCGGCCGGTGCACGATCCGTTCGGTGCCCGGCCGGGGCGGTGACTGGGAAACGGTGCCGGTGGAGGGGGTGTTGGAGGACACGGTCATGCGGCTGCGGGCGCCGGAGGGCGGCGTGCTCACCGTGGAGCGGCCGTATCTCCCGTTCACCCCCACGGAGTTCGCGCGGGCGCGGGCGCTGGTGGAGCTGGACGCGCGGCTGGGTCCGCGGCTCCCGGACGGGCAGGACGTGCTGACGCTGCCCGAGGGCGACGACATCGCCGTACGGCGGATCGACACCGGTGACCTGGCGGCGGCGAGGGCGATGCACGATCGGTGCTCGGACCGCACGCTGACGCTGCGCTACCACGGGCCCGTCGGCGACGCCGACCGCTACCTCAACCATCTGCTCAGCCCCCGCTTCGGGCGGACGCTCGCCGCGCAGACGGCCGGCGGGCGGATCGTCGGTCTCGGGCATCTGCTGTGGGACGGCGACGAGACGGAGGTGGCGCTGCTGGTCGAGGACGACTGGCAGCGGCGGGGCGTCGGCGCGGAGCTGCTGCGGCGGCTGGTGGGGATGGCCCGCCAGGCCCGCTGCGACAGCGTGTACGCGGTGACGCAGGCGTCCAACACGGGGATGGTCGCGGCGATGCGGGGCCTCGGGCTGCCGCTGGACTACCAGGTGGAGGAGGGCACGCTGGTGATCACGGCACGCCTGACGACAGAGCCCTCACCGCTCCGGCCGACGTATGACAGGGCGCACAGGGACTGACGTCGGTGGGGGCCGGTGGGGGCCGGTGGACCGGTGGATGCGGGGACCTGGCGGGGGCCGATGGGGCCCGGTGGATGCCGGGGCCTGGTGGGGGCCGGCGGTGGCCGGTGGACTCCGGCGGTGAGGTCCGGTGAGGTCGGCAGTGGCCCGCGGACTCCGGCAGTGGCCGGTGTGGCCGCCGGTGGCCGGTGTGGCCGGCGGACTCCGGCAGTGGCCCGCGGACTCCGGCAGTGGCGGAGAACTCCGGCGGTGGCCGGTGTGGCCGGCGGACTCCGGCAGTGGCCCGCGGACTCCGGTGGTGGCCGGTGAGGGCCGGTAAGGCCGCCTCCCCCGGTCCCCCCGAGGCACCGGGAGAGGCGCCCCCGGTCACCGGTCCGTCAGCCCACCGGGTCCGTCAGCCCGCCGCCCCCGCCGTCCGCACCCCCTGCGCCGCCCCCGCTGTCCGCACCCCCTGCGCCGCCCGCGCCGCCTCCGCCGTCCGCACCCGCACCCTGGCCGACTCGCCCAGTGCCTGGTCCAGGTCGGCCCAGAGGTCGTCCACGTCCTCCAGCCCCACCGACAGCCGCAGCAACTTGTCGCCGACCCCGGCGCCCCGGCGGTCGTCCGCGTCCACGATGCGGTGGCTGATGGACGCGGGGTGCTGGATCAGGGTGTCCACGCTGCCCAGGCTCACCGCCGGGGTGACCAGCCGTACGCGGGAGATCAGCTCGTGCGGATCGCCCCTCACCTCGAAGGCGATCATCGCGCCGCCGATCCGCGGATAGTGCACGCGGGACACCCGCGGGTCCGCGGCGAGGCGGCGGACCAGCTCCGCGGCGCTCGCGGACGCCGCCCGGACCCGGACCGGCAGGGTGGACAGGCCGCGCAGCAGGAGGTAGCCGGCCAGCGGGTGCAGGACGCCGCCGGTGGCGAAGCGGATCTGGCGCAGCCGGCCCGCCAGCTCCTCGTCGCAGGCCACGACCCCGGCCAGCACGTCCCCGTGCCCGCCGAGGTACTTCGTCGCGCTGTGCAGCACCAGCCGCGCGCCCTGCTCGGCCGGGCGCTGGAGCACCGGCGTGGCGAAGGTGTTGTCGACCAGCAGCGGTACCGAACCGCACGCGTGCGCTATGGCCCGCAGATCCAGTTCGGCGAGGGTCGGGTTGGCCGGGGACTCGACCAGCACCAGGCCGGTGTCCGGGCGCAGCGCGTCGGTGATGCCGGCCGGGTCGGTCCAGGTCACCTCGGTGCCGAGCAGCCCGGCGGTGAGCAGATGGTCGCTGCACCCGTAGAGCGGCCGTACCGCGACGACATGGCGCAGGCCCGTCGCCGAGCGGGCCAGCAGCACCGCGCTGAGGGCCGCCATGCCGCTGGCGAACGCGACCGCGGACTCGGTGCCCTCCAGGCGGGCCAGCGCGGTCTCGAAGCGGGCGACGGTCGGGTTGCCGAGCCGGCCGTAGACCGGGGGGCCCACCGGGTCGGCGCCGTCGGTGGCGAAGGCGTCGATGCGCGCGGCCTCGCCCCGGCTGTCGTAGGAGGGGTAGGTCGTGGACAGGTCGATCGGCGGGGCGTGCAGCCCCTGGCGGGCGAGATCGTCGCGGCCGGCGTGCACGGCCTCGGTGGCGAGGGCTCTCGGTGCGGGGCGTACGTCGTCGTAGGCACCCATCGTCGCTGTGTCCATGACGGAAAAGGGTGAACATCGAACGGGTTACCGGGGTCGGACTCCGTGCTACGTTCGGCCGATGGCCGATTCCGTCGTACTGGATCCGGTTGATCTCGAACTGCTGCGGTTGTTGCAGAACGACGCCCGGATCACCTACCGCGATCTCGCCGCCCAGGTGGGGGTGGCGCCGTCGACCTGTCTGGACCGGGTGACCCGGCTGCGCCGCTGCGGCGTGATCCTCGGGCACCGGCTGCGGCTCGATCCGGCCAAGCTCGGCCGCGGCTTGCAGGCGCTGCTCTCGGTGCAGGTCAGGCCGCACCGCAGGGAGCTGGTGGGGCCGTTCGTGGAGCGGGTGCGCGCGCTGCCGGAGGCCCGCTCGGTCTTCCATCTGACCGGCCCCGACGACTATCTGGTGCATGTGGCCGTGGCGGACATGGCCGATCTCCAGCGGCTGGTCCTGGACGAGTTCACGGCGCACCGCGAAGTCGCCCGCGTGGAGACCCGGTTGATCTTCCAGCAGTGGGAGTGCGGGCCGCTGCTGCCGCCCGGCCACGCCGACAGCTGAATCCCGGCCGACGCTGGTGACGCGGGGATCCCTCCCGTACGAGGATGGACGGCATGTCTGAGATCAACACCCCGTTGCCCCGCCAGGTCGCCGACGCGTACGTGGACGACCTGATCGCCCTCGACCCGGTGACCGGCACCTACCTCGGCGTGCCGGAGAGTTCGCGCACGCTGCCCGACTACTCGCCCGCGGGCCAGGAGGCCCTCGCGGAGCTGGCCCGGACCACTCTCGCCAGGCTGGACGAGGCGGAGCGCGGGCCCGGCGCCGACAGCGGCGTGGAGCGGCGCTGCGGACGGCTGCTGCGGGAGCGGCTGACCGCCGAACTCGCCGTGCACGAGGCGGGGGAACACCTGCGCGCCGTCGGCAACATGCACACCCCCGGCCACTCGGTGCGGGACATCTTCACGGTGATGCCGGCGGAGACCGAGGAGGACTGGGCGGCGATCGCCGAGCGGCTGCGCGCGGTGCCGGGGGCGCTCGCCGGCTACCGCGAGTCGCTTCAACTGGGCCTGGACCGCAAGCTGTTCGCGGCGCCGCGGCCGACCGAGACCTTCATCGGGCAGCTCGGCGAGTGGATCGACACGGACGGCAAGGGCCGCGGCTGGTACGAGGAGTTCGCCGCCGCCGGCCCCGACGCGCTGCGCGCCGAGCTGGACGAGGCGGCCCGCACCGCCACCGCCGCCCTGGTGGAACTGCGCGACTGGCTGCGCGAGGTGTACGCGCCGGCCGTCGGGGGCGCCCCGAACGTGGTGGGCCGGGAGCGGTACGCGCGCCTCGCGCGGTACTTCAACGGCACCGACCTGGACCTGGACGAGGCGTACGCGTACGGCTGGTCGGAGTTCCACCGCATCCTCGGCGAGATGAGGCGCGAGGCGGAGAAGATCCTGCCCGGCGCCGAGACCCCCTGGGTGGCGCTGGCGCACCTGGACGAGCACGGCCGGCACATCGGCGTGGACGAGGTCCAGGGCTGGCTCCAGGGCCTGATGGACCGGGCGATCGCGGACCTGGACGGCACGCACTTCGAACTGGCCGAGCGGGTACGGCGGGTGGAGTCGCGGCTCGCCCCGCCCGGCGGCGCGGCGGCGCCGTACTACACGGGCCCCTCGGAGGACTTCTCCCGGCCCGGCCGCACCTGGCTGCCCACCATGGGCCAGGACCGCTTCCCGGTCTACGACCTGGTGTCCACCTGGTACCACGAGGGCGTGCCCGGCCACCACCTCCAGCTCGCGCAGTGGGCGCACGTGGCCGAGGACCTCTCCCGCTACCAGGCGACGGTGGGCATCGTCAGCGCCAACGCCGAGGGCTGGGCGCTGTACGCGGAGCGGCTGATGGACGAGCTGGGCTACCTCGGCGACGCGGAGGAGCGGCTCGGCTACCTGGACGCGCAGATGATGCGGGCGGTGCGGGTGATCGTGGACATCGGCATGCACCTGGAGCTGGAGATCCCGGCGGACTCGCCGTTCCACCCCGGCGAGCGCTGGACGCCGGAGCTGGCGCAGGAGTTCTTCGGGGCGCACAGCAGCCGCCCGGCGGACTTCGTGGAGAGCGAGCTGACCCGCTACCTGACCATGCCCGGCCAGGCCATCGGCTACAAGCTCGGCGAGCGTGCCTGGCTGCTGGGCCGGAAGCGGGCCGGCGAGCGGCACGGCGCGTCGTTCGACCTGAAGGCGTGGCACATGGCGGCCCTCTCCCAGGGCTCGCTGGGCCTGGACGACCTGGTGGACGAGCTGGCCGCGCTCTGAGCACCGGCTCACTCGATCGGCGTGCCCGGCGCGCGGGTCCCCCGGCTTCGCTCCCATGCTGGCGAACGGGGGACGACCGCCGTCCGGGCCGCCGCACGCGCCAGCCGCGTGGGGCGCGCCGCGGACCCTGGCCACCGGAAGGGCGTCGATGAGGCTCGTCGTCGATCTCAACAAGTGTCAGGGGTACGCGCAGTGCGCGTTCCTCGCGCCGGACGTCTTCGCCATGCACGGCGAGGAGTCGCTGGTCTACGACCCGCAGCCCGACCCGGAGCAGCGCGAGCGGCTGGCGCGGGCCGTGGCCGCCTGCCCGGTGCAGGCGATCACGGCCGACGGGGTGGCCGGCGCTTCCCGGAGCGCGGACGATGGCCGCTGACCACATGGACCGGCTCCGCCGCGAGGGCCGGATCGTGATCGTGGGCGCCTCGCTGGCGGGGCTGCGGGCGGCTGAGACGCTGCGCGCGGAGGGCTTCGCCGGGGAGCTGACGCTGATCGGCGACGAGCCGTACGAGCCGTACGACCGCCCGCCGCTGTCCAAGGCGGTCCTGCTCGGCCGGGCGGACCCGCACCGCACCGCGCTGCCCCGGCGCCGGGAGATCGACGCCAAGTGGCGGCTCGGCACGGCGGCCACCGGCCTGGACCTGACGGCCGGGCGGGTGCGGCTGGCCGACGGGGACGAGGTGGAGTACGACCGGCTGCTCATCGCCACCGGGGTGCGCGCCCGGCCCTGGCCCAAGGAGTCGGAGGCCCGGCTGGACGGCGTCTTCCTGCTGCGCACGCGGGACGACGCGGCCGGGCTGTACCAGCGGCTGCGCGCGGGGCCGCGCCGGGTGTTCGTGATCGGCGCCGGGTTCGCGGGCTGCGAGGTCGCCTCCGCGTGCCGGGAGCAGGGCATCGCGGTGACGGTCGCGGAACGGGCGGGCGCGCCGCTGGTGGGCGCCCTCGGCGGGGTGATCGGCGCGGTGGCCGCGGATCTGATGCGCGAGCACGGCGTGGATCTGCGGACCCGTGTGACGGTGACGGCCCTTGAGGGCGACGCGGCCGGGCGGGTGCGGGCGGTCCATCTGTCCGACGAGAGCGTGGTCGAGGCGGACGTGGTCGTGGTCTCGCTGGGCTCGCAGCGCAACACCGAGTGGCTGCGGGGCTCGGGGCTCGGCGCGGGGCCGCGCGGCATCGCCTGCGACGCGGGCTGCCGGGCCTTCGACTTCCGGGGGATCGTCACCGACGACGTGTTCGTGGCGGGTGATGTGGCGCGCTCCCCGCACGCGCTGTTCGAGTACCAGTTCCTCTCGCTCGAACACTGGGGCAACGCGGTGGCGCAGGCGGAGACGGCCGCGCACAACATGATCTGCGACGGCGCGGACCGGCGCCCGCATCTGTGGATGCCGGCGTTCTGGTCCTCGCAGTTCGGGGTGAACATCAAGTCGGTCGGGGTGCCCCCGATGGGCGAGGAGCTGATGATCACCCAGGGTTCGACGGCGGAGCGCCGGTTCGTCGGGGTCTACGGCCACAAGGGCCGGGTGGTGGCCGCGGTGAGCTTCGACAACACGCGGTGGCTGGAGTTCTACCAGCGGGCGATCGAGCGGGGCGCGCCGTTCCCGGTGGAGTACCCGACGATGGACCGGCGGCCCGAGAACCGGCGCCCGGTGCCGGCCGACTTCCCCGACCCGTCCCTGCCGACCCACGGCCCGATGGTGACGCTGAGCGGCTACTCGCCCGCCGACACCCAGCTCGTCTTCCACCCCGCCCGCCACTGACCGGCGCCCGCGTGCCGGAACCGCCCCGAGGAAGCCCCATGACGCAAGACTCGATCGTGCGCCGGATCACCGACTTCGCCAATCGCGCCGACCCGTACCCGGTGTACCGGGAGCTGCGCGGCACCCCGGTGCTGCACGAGGAGGAGGGCGGCCCCTACGTCATCAGCTCGTACTGGGACATCGAGGCGCTGCTGCACGACCCGCGGATCAGCTCCGACGCGGCGAATCTGGCGGCGGCCGGGGACGACGCGCTGCTCCAGTCGGAGGAGACGGGCGGGCTGCCGCCGTCGTTCCTGCGCCTGGACCCGCCGGAGCACGACCGGCTGCGGCGCATCGCCAACAGCGCCTTCGGGCCCCCGCACCGGCCGCGCCGGATCGACGGCATGCGGGGCGAGCTGCGGGAGATCGTCACGGGTCTGATCGACGGCTTCGGCGAGGAGCGGGAGATCGATCTGGTGGACCGGTTCGCGTACCCGTTCCCGGTGACGGTGATCTGCCGGCTGCTCGGGGTGCCCCGTGAGGACGAGCCGCGCTTTCGCGCCTGGGTCGATCCGCTGGTCGCGAGCCTCGATCCGGGGACGCGGCAGGAGGCGGACGAGGACTTCGCCAGGACCGCGCGCGAGGCCCGGATGCAGCTCGGCATGTATCTGGCCGCCCTGGCCGAGGAGCGGGCCAGGGAGCCGCGCGACGACCTGCTGTCCGACCTGGTGAACAGCCATGGCCCGGACGGCGCCATGACGATGATGGAGGTGCTCAGCACCTCGGTCCTGCTGCTGATCGCGGGTCACGAGACGACCGTCAACCTGATCACCAACGGCATGCTGACGCTGCTGCGCCACCCGGACGTGCTGGAGCGGCTGCGCCATGAGCCGGAGCTGGCGCCGCGGCTGGTGGAGGAACTGCTGCGCTACGAGCCGCCGGTGCAGCTGGTGCCGCAGCGCACCTGCATCACCGACATCGAGGTGCGCGGGGTGACGATCCCCAAGGGGTCGCGGATCTGGCTGGTGCTGGCCGCGGGCAACCGGGACCCGGAGCGGTTCGAGGACCCCGACCGGTTCGACCCGGACCGCGCGGACATCCAGCACCTCGGCTTCGGCAGCGGCATCCACAGCTGCTTCGGCGCACCGCTGGCCCGCCTGGAGACCCAGATCGCCCTGACCGAGCTGGCCCGGCGCCTGGACAACCCCCGCCTGGTCCAGGACCCGCCGCCCTACCGGGAGAACGCGGTACTGCGCGGCCCCCGACACCTGCGGATCGCCTTCGACGGCATCCGGCCCTGAAACCTCTTTGCGCCAACTTTTCGGGTCAGGCCGGGCACGGGCAGGCGCACGGCCGAATCGCGCGGCTCCGGTGAGCAGTTCGCGGCTCGGGCCGTCCCTTCCGGAGCCGACCGCACCAGGCGGCGCCGGCTCGGCCGACCTCTCGTGACGGACTTGAGCAGTCGTGTCGGGTTGTGGGGGAAACACCGCCCAGGGTCTCGGAGAAGGTCGCCCGCCGTGTGACATCCGTTGCGTTCCGCACAGCCGAGTGCCACACTGCCGGACGCGAAACCACCCGATCAAACATATGGCAACAGACCTCAACACCGCTTGCGGTCAAGCCGGTTGCCGCAATGGAGGTGGGGATGATCCGGAGACTCCTCGCAGTGTGCGCCGCCGTCGTGCTGACGGTCGGGCCGGCCCTCGGTACCGGTGCCACCGCGAGCGCGGCGCCGCCGGCCGCGGCGGCCAGGAGCGCCCCGGCCGGCGATGCGCACTCGGCGCACTCGGTCACCTACGACGGCTATTCGTTCATGATCGACGGCAAGCGGACCTATCTGTGGTCCGGGGAGTTCCACTACTTCCGGCTGCCGAGCCAGGACCTGTGGCGGGATGTACTGGAGAAGATGAAGGCGGCCGGCTTCAACTCCGTCTCGCTCTACTTCGACTGGGGCTACCACTCGCCGGCTCCGGGCGTCTACGACTTCACGGGCATCCGCGACGTGGACGAACTCCTCGACATGGCCGACGAGTTGGGCCTCTACGTGATCGCACGGCCCGGCCCGTACATCAATGCCGAGGTGGACGGCGGCGGCTTCCCCGGCTGGCTGTCGGCGAAACCCGGCAGCACCCGCACCAGCGATCCCGACTACCTGAAGTACTCCGACGAGTGGCAGACCCGGATCGACCGGATCATCGCCCGGCACCAACTCACCAATGGCACCGGGTCCGTGATCCAGTACCAGGTGGAGAACGAGTACTACGACGGCAGCGCCGCCGGCCGGACGTACATGAAGCACCTGGAGGACAAGGCCACCGCCGACGGGATCACCGTGCCGCTGGTCGGCAACGACAACGGCACGTTCAACGCCGGGGACGCCGCCCTGGACGTCGACGGCGCCGACTCCTACCCGCAGGGCTTCAACTGCTCCGATCCCAGCCGGTGGAGCGGCGTGCCCGACATCTCCTACGACCACCCGCCGAAGAAGCCGCTGATCGCACCGGAGTTCCAGGGCGGCGCCTTCGACCCGTGGGGCGGCCCCGGCTACGACAAGTGCGCCCAGCTCATCAACGACAAGTTTGCCGACGTCTTCTACAAGCACAACATCGCGGTCGGCGCGACCGAGCAGAACTTCTACATGACCTACGGCGGCACCAACTGGGGCTGGCTGGGCATGCCGCAGAACTACACCTCGTACGACTACGGGGCGGCCATCCGCGAGAACCGGCAACTGGATCCCAAGTACTCCACGGACAAGCTGATCGGGTACTTCACCCAGGCACTCACCCCGCTGACCAAGACCGACCCGCTGGCCCCGGCGCCCACCGACAACGCGAAGATCGTGGACACCGCCCGCGGCAACCCGGACACCGGCACCCAGTTCCATGTGCTGCGCCACTCCGACTCCACGTCGAACGACAAGGACTCCACGCACCTCACCCTCGACCTCGGCGCGCACTCCCGCTACACCTACGACGACCGCGACAAAGCGCTTACCTACCAGGGCAGTTGGTCGCACGTCGGTGCGGAGCAGTCGTACACCGGTGGCGACTACCAGCACACCCAATCCTTCTCCGACACCGCGGGCGACAGCGCGAGCGTCGACTTCACCGGAACCAGCGTGACGTTCATCAGCAACCTCGCCGCCAACCACGGCAAGGCCGACGTCTACCTGGACGGCACCAAGGTCAAGACCGTCGACCTGTACGGGGCGACGGGCCGGAGCCAGTACGTCGCCTACCAGGTGAGCGGGCTCACGTCCGGCCCGCACACGCTGAAGATCATCGTCGCCGGGAACGGGTTCGTGCCCGTCGACGCCATCGACGTCCGCACCGGCAGCACGCCCACCGCCCCCGTCTACACCGTCCCGCAGCAGCCGGGCACCGCCCTCACCCTCGACGGCCGGGCCTCGAAGACCATCGTCGCGGACTACGACCTCGGCGGGAACAAACTCCAGTACTCCACCTCCGAGATCATGACCGACGCGCTCATCGGCGACCGCGAGGTCGCCGTGCTCTACGGTGACAAGGGCTCCGACGGCGAGACGGTGCTCAACTACCGCACCCGGCCCGAGGTCACCTCGGCCGGCGGCACGGTGGAATCGACCTGGGACCCGGCGACGGGCGACCTGCGGCTCGACTACCGGCACACCGGGCTCACGCGGGTCCGGATCAGCGGCGGCGGCCACCCGCTGCTCCTGCTGCTGGCCGATACCGGCACGGCCAAGACGTTCTGGCGGCAGGACACCTCCAGCGGGCCGGTGCTGGTGCGCGGCACCCACCTGGTGCGCGGCGCCGCCACGCACGGGGACCGGCTCGACCTGACCGGTGACACCGGCGACGACGGAGCCGTCGAGGTGTTCAGCGACGCCACCTCGATCAGCTGGAACGGCACCCCGATCGCCACCCGGCCGACCGGCACCGGCAGCCGGGCGGGCACCCTGCCGACCGCCAAGCCCGTCACCCTGCCCGCGCTGACGAACTGGAAGCACACCGAGGAGTCACCCGAGGCGCGGCCCGGATTCGACGACTCCACCTGGCAGGTGGCCGACAAGACCACCACCCACAGCATCACCACTCCGGGTTCGAACGGCCCGGTACTGTTCGCCGACGACTACGGTTTCCACACCGGAAGCACCTGGTACCGGGGCCGCTTCACCGGCACCGGCAAGGAGACCGGCATCACCCTGTCCACGCAGAGCGGCGGGGGCGCGGCGGCCTCCTCGGTCTGGCTCAACGGCGTCTTCCTGGGCAGTTCCACCAAGGACGGCCAGCAGACCTACACCTTCCCCGAAGGGGTGGTGAAGAACGGCGCGGACAACGTCGTGTCGGTGCTGACGGTCGACATGGGCCACGAGGAGGACTACACCCCGCACAGCGGCAACAAGGCCGCACGGGGCCTGACCGGCGCCACCCTGCTGGGTACCGCCTTCAACAGCCTCACCTGGCGGCTCCAGGGAGTGCGCGGCGGGGAGAGCCCGGTCGACCCGGTGCGAGGTCCGCTGGCCACGGGCGGGCTGTACGGGGAGCGGGCCGGCTACATGCTGCCGGGCTACCCCACGGGCGGCTGGAAGCCCGTCACCCTGCCCGCCACCGACCCCACTCCGGGCGTCTCCTGGTACACCACCGACGTCTCCCTCCAGCTGCCCGAGGGCCAGGACACCTCCGTGGGCGTGCGGCTCGACGACAACCCCTCCCGCAAGTACCGCGCCGAGATCTACGTCAACGGCTGGGACATGGGCAACTACGTCAACTACCTCGGTCCGCAGCACAGTTTCCCCGTACCGAACGGGGTGCTGAACCCGCACGGCCGTAACAAGATCGCCATCGCGGTCTGGAACCTGGACGGCACCACCGGCGGCCTGGGCAAGGTCAGCCTGGTGAACTACGGCAGTTACGCCTCCTCGCTGAAGGTCGCGCAGAACGACGGCCCCGGCTACGACAAGAGGCGTTACGCCATGCCGAAGGCCCCGCTGACGACGGTCGCCCTGCACGTGCCCGGCATGATCGGCGGGGGCCGGAAGTTCACCGCGACCGCCACCGTCGGCGTGCCGGCGGGCGGGCCCACCGCGCGGGACGTGACGGCCCGGCTCGACCTGCCGGACGGCTGGAAGGCGAGCGGCACCTCCACGCCACCGGTCGTGCGCAGCGTCCACGGTGGCTCCTCGGCCACCCTCAGCTGGGAGGTCACCGCCCCGGCGACCGTGCCGAGGACGAGCGCCCTGCGCGTCGTCACCCACCAGACGCAGGGCGGCAGCCGCACCACGGCGTCCGACGAACGCACACCGGGTGCCGTACCGCAAGCGCCGACCGGTGTCCGGCAGGTCAGCGATCTGGAGTTCCTGTCCGCGAGCAACGGCTGGGGACCTGTCGAACGCGACCAGAGCGTCGGCGGCACCGCGAGCGGCGACGGCACTCCACTGAAACTCGGCGGCACCGTCTACGCCAAGGGCCTGGGCACCAACTCGCCCAGTGACGTGGCCGTCTATCTCGGCGGGAAGTGCAGCAGGTTCACCGCCACGGTCGGCGTCGACAACGGCGATCCCGGCACCGTCACCTTCGGCGTCGGGCTGGACGGCAAGGCGCTGACCACCACCCCGGTCCTCAAGGGCGGCTCGGCCCCGGTCGCCATCGACGTCCCGGTGACCGGCGGCCAGGTCCTCGACCTGTCGGCCGGCGACGCCGGTGACGGCAACGATCACGGCGACTGGGCGGGAGCGGAGCTGACATGCGACTGAGCCACCGATCCCCGAGGAACCGCACGGTATGGGCCGCGGTCGCGGCCACGGCCGCCGTGCTGCTCGCCCCCGCGACCGCGTCGGCCGCGCACGAGGCGACCCTCACCCCCACCACCACGCTCGGGACCCCACAGGTGGTGCCCGTCCCCGACAACCCGGTCCGGTGGTACGCGAACGACTCGACCTTCCCCTACCTGCCCAACGCGCAGGGAACGGCGAACCTCACGTTCTGGGTCGACGGCGACGACTACCGCAGCACCGGGCGGACCCTGGACACCATGGGCCCGATCAGTCCCACCACGCCCGTGCTGACGGCCGGCCCCCGCGGGACGTTCGACGGCAACGGCGCATGGCTGTCGTCGGCGCAGCGGGACCCGCACGACCCCAAGGGCACGATCTACGGCTTCTACCACGCCGAGAACCACGTGTTCGCGGACGGCGGCTACGGCGAGTGGAACTCCACCGGCCTCGCGACGTCCACCGACGACGGTGTCACCTGGACCAAGCGGGGGCGGATCATCGGCACGCCCCAGCCCGCCGCGCACACCTCCGGCGGTGTCGAGGCCAACTCGGTGATCTACGACCAGGTGGGCAAGCAGTGGCTGGCGATCGGGCACGGCACCGGCTTCGTCTCGACGGACCCCGGCGCCGCTCCCGGCACCTGGAAGGGCTGGAACAAGGGGTCGTTCAGCACACCGGTGCCCTCCACCTCGGCCTCCCCGCCGCTGGAGGCGCTGCCGGGCCTGACGACGAACATGGCCACCGACAACATCACCTGGAACACCTACCTGAAGCGCTATGTGATGGTGTGGCAGGCCTGGGGCCAGACCACCGGCGTGCAGATCACGACCAGCCCCGACGGGGTGCACTGGGACCCGTCCCGGCAGCTGTTCGGCGTGGACTCCTCGCACCGCGTCAACTACGCCCAGATCATCGGAGTGTCGAGCAGCCAGGCCGGGCAGGACGCGCTGCTGGTGTACGAGCAGTGGCCGCCCGCCGAGGGGCGCGAGCGCGACATGATCGAGCGCCCGATCCACTCCGGCACGACGGCCGCCGCGCACCGGGAGTGATCCCGGCGGGCGGCGTCCGCCCCTGAGCGCGCGCCGTGGCGGTACGCACGGCGACAACCGCGACCGCCACCGCGCGACACCGCGTCCCCGACGGCACCTGACAGCCGTCGGGGACGCCGGTGCTCCGTACGGCGCACGCTCCCGTTTCCATGCGTACGCATATTTTGTGTACGACGATCTCGAACTCACCGACCACCCCGAGCCCCGCGTCGCCCCCGGTGAGGTGCTGATCCGGGTGAAGGCCGCCGGGGTGAATCCGGTGGACTGGAAACTGGGCGAGGGCCGGCTGGACGCGCTGATCGAGAGCCGGTTCCCCCAGATCCCCGGCTGGGACGTCGCCGGTGTCGTCGAGCGGGTCGGCTTCGACGCCCCCGAGTTCGCCGTCGGCGACGAGGTCTTCGGCTACATCCGCAAGGACACGGCGCAGCTCGGCACCTACGCCCAGCAGGTCTCGGCGCACGTCCGCATGCTGGCCCGCAAGCCCGCCGCCCTCTCCTGGGAGCAGGCCGCCGGTCTGACCGCGTACCAGTCGCTGGAGCGGGTGGGGGTGCGCGCGGGCTGGACCGTACTGATCCACGCCGCCGCCGGCGGGGCCGGCGTGCTCGGGGCCCAGCTCGCCCTGGCCCGCGGCGCCCGCGTGATCGGCACGGCGAGCGAACGCAACCACGCCTTCCTCCGCGACCTGGGCGTCGAGCCGGTGACCTACGGCGAGGGCCTGGCGGACCGGGTGCGCGCCCTGGCACCCGAGGGGATCGACGCCGCGCTGGACTTCGTCGGCGGCGAGGCGCTGGAGGTGTCCCTGAGCCTGCTCGACCGCCCGGAGCGGCTGGCGTCGATCGTCGAACCCGAAGCGGCTGCCCGCGGCGGCCACTACGTATGGGTACGCGCCGACTCCGCCCACCTCGCCGAACTGGGCCGCCTGGCCGACGAGGGCCGCCTGACGGTGCCCGTCGACCGGACCCTGCCGCTGGAGGACGCCGCCGAGGCCTGGCGCCTGAGCACACAGGGACGCACCCGCGGCAAGCTGATCCTGACGATCGACCAGGACGGATCGACGACCGACTGATCCGGACGGGACCGGCTAGGCGAGCCTGCCCAGCCGGACCAGTCCCACCCAGGTTTCCGGGCCCGGCTGGGTGTAGGCGGCGCGCACGGTGTACGAGCCCGCGGCGAGCGGCACCCGCAGGTGCTCCTGCCGGTCCGCCTCGGCGCCCGGCCAGGCGGAGTCGAACAGGACGACGGGGCCCGGCACCTCCCAGCGCAGCTCGTGCTCCCACACCGCGGTCTCCAGCGCGGCGGGGACCCGGGCCAGCAGGTCGCGCTCGGAGTCCGCGGCGGACCAGCGTACGAAGGTGGTGTGCTCCGGCAGGTAGGAGGTGGCGGCCGGTTCGTCGCCGAGGACGAGGGCCGCGCTGTCGCCGACCGGGAGCAGCCCGGCGTAGCCGGGGACCTCACAGGCCCGGTCGTAGTCCGTGTCCAGCTCCTCGCTGTCGGCGCCCGCCCAGAACGGCAGGACCACCTCCGGAACGGCGATCAGGGGGCCGCCGCCCGACTCCACCCACTCCAGCACTCCGCGATCTTCAAACCGAGCCATGGGCGAAGAACCTACACGCCCGCACGGAGACCACCGAACTGGCCCCAGGCGGGCGGCGGTTGGAGCAACGGAATCAGGCCGCGCCCGCCACCGCGGAGGCTTTGACGATCGCTGCGGGCAGTGTGTGCACGGACGCGCCGTCGAGTTCGAGCAGTGCGCGCGCGAAGGCTTACATGTGTGGCGCCGCGCCGCTCAGACGCCCCGCGTCCGCAGCGTCGAACCCGTCCGGTCCTTGAGGACCTCCAGTTGGGCGTGGATGCGGCGGCGCAGGTCGGGGACGTGGCTGACGATGCCGACGCTGCGGTCGCGTTCGCGCAGGCCGTCGAGGACGTCGAGGACCTCGTCCAGGGTCTGGTCGTCCAGGCTGCCGAAGCCCTCGTCGATGAAGAGGGTGTCCAGGCGCACCCCGCCGGCCTCCTCGGTGACGACGTCGGCGAGGCCGAGGGCGAGCGCGAGGGAGGCGAAGAAGGTCTCGCCGCCGGACAGGGTGGCGGTGTCCCGCTCGCGGCCGGTCCAGGCGTCCACGACATGCAGCCCGAGCCCGCTGCGACCACGTCCGCTGCGGTCGTCGGAGTGCACGAGGGTGTAGCGGCCGGAGGACATCCGCTGGAGCCGGGCGGTCGCGGCGGCGGCGACCTGTTCGAGGCGGGCGGCGAGCACGTACGACTCCAGGCGCATCTTGCGCTCGTTGTCGGCGGAGGTGCCCGCGGTGAGGGCGGCCAGCCGGGCGACGCGGTCGTACTCCTCGCGCAGCGGGGCCAGTTGACGCACGGCCGCGGTCGCGCGGGCGGAGAGGCGGTCCAGTTCGGCGCAGCAGCGGGCGGCGGCGTCGCGGGCGGAGGCGGCCGTCCGCAGCCGGTGCTCGGCCGCGGCGGCGGCCCGCTCGGCGTCGGCCGGGTCGGCGGGCGGGCGCCGGGCCGCGGCCACGGTGTCGGGCTCGGCCAGTACGGCGCGTACGGCGGCCTCCTCCGACTGCCGGGCGTCCAGCCGGTGCTGGAGTTCGCGGTGGGCCGCGTCGGTGAGCAGGGCGTCGGCCGCCTCCCGGGGCGTGGCGAAACCGGCCCGGTAGGCGGCGTCCGCGAGCCGGGCGTCGGCGGCCTTGAGGCGCTGCGCGGCGTCCTCGGCGGCGCGTACCGCGTCGGCGGCCTCGGTGAGCAGGGCCGCCCGCCGCTCCAGCTGGGCGGCGCGCGCGGCCACGCTGTCGGCGGTGCCGCGCGCCTGCGCCAACTCGGCTTGCAGTTGGGCCTGTTCGCGCTCCAGTGCGTCGCGCCGGGTGAGGCGGGAGGCGGCCCGGACGCCGCCCTGCTGCCGGTCGGCGAGGCGCCGTTCGCGCTCCTGCTCGGCGCGCCGCAGCTCCTCGCGGGCGGCGTGCAGGGCGGAGGCGGCGCGGTGGGCGCGGGCGTACTCCTGCTCCAATTCGGCCGTCTCGGCTTCGAGTTGTGCGGTGGGTGTCTCGCCGGCCTCGGCGGTGGCGACGGCCAGGGCCTTGCCGACCTCGCCGAGCTGCCGCTCCTCGTCGGCGTGCTGCCGGTCGGCCTCCCGGGAGGCGGTGTGGGCGCGTTCCTCGGCCGCGCGGTCCACGTGTCCGGCGTCCTTGCGGGCGGGCGCGGGGTGTTCGGTGGCGCCGCAGACCGCGCAGGGCGCGCCGTCGGTGAGGTGGGCGGCGAGTTCGGCGGCGATGCCGTCGAGGCGCTGCTCCTTCAGGTCGAGCCAGTGGGCGCGGGCGTCCAGGGCCCGCTGCGCGGCCTCCCGGACGCGTCGCCGGGCCGTCTCCAGGTCGCCGGTGAGGGTGTCGCGGGTGCGGGCCGCGGCCAGGCGGTGCCGCATCGGCTCGCGGCGGACGGCGAGTTGTTCGGCGCGGGTGGCGGCCTCCTGGGCGGTGTCGATGCGCGCCTGGAGGGCCGTACGCATGTCCTCCCAGCCCTCCAGCCATGCCTCGGCCTCGCGCAGCGCGTCCTCGTCGGCGCGTTCCTGCCGGTCCAACGCGGCGCGTTCCACGGCCAGTTCGGCAAGGCGTCGCTCGGCGCGCCGGGCGGCGTCGAGGCCGCCCAGCTCCTCGGCGGCGCGGCGCGCGGCGGCGGCGAGTCCGCCCGCGTCGGCGCCGTCGAGGGGCGGGGGCAGCGGACCGCGGGCGCGGGCCTCGGCGGCGGTGGCCGCGCGGTGTTCCCGCTCGGCCTCCTCGCGCAGCTCCAGCGCGGGCGCGACCGCCTCGGCCTTGCGGGAGCGGTCCATGCGCTCCTGGTCGGCATGGTGCTCGGCGGCCCGCTCCCGGAGGCGTTCGGCCCGTCGCCGCGCCTCGGCGAACCGGTTCTGGAGGCGGGCGAGTTCGCGGATGCCGTCCAGGGTGCGGCGGGCGGCGGTGTGGGCGGACTCGGCGGCGGTGAGTCGGCTCTCCGCGACGGCGAGGCGTTCCCTGGCGGTGCTGCGGGCGACGGCGGCGGCGCCGAGCACGGCCTCGGCCAGGCCGGGCTCGCCCGGCGCCAGCTCGGGCAGCTCCATGGCGTCGCCGGCCTCCTGCTGCATGCGGTGGGCGTCGGCGAGCAGGGCCGCGTCGCCCTCGCGCACCCGTGCCTCGGCGGCGCGGCGGCGTTCGGCGAGCCGCTTCTCCACGTCGGCGAAGCGCTGGGTGTCGAAGAGGCGGCCCAGCAGCCGCCCGCGCGCCTCGGCGTCGGCGCGCAGGAAGCGGGCGAAGTCCCCCTGGGGCAGCAGCACGACCTGGCAGAACTGCTCGCGGCTCATGCCGAGCAGCTGCTCGAACTCGGCACCGATCTCCTGGTGCGAGCGGCTGAGGTCCTTCCAGGCGCCCGCCGTGGCGTCGTACTCGCGCAGCCAGGTCTGGGCCTTGTCGACGGTGGTGCCCTTGCCGCGCAGCTTGGGCCGCTCCCGGGGCGGCTGCCGGGTGACCTCCAACCGGCGTCCGGCGACGGTGAGTTCGAGGCGGACCTCGGTGCGGGTGCGGGGGTCGGCGTGGTCGCTGCGCAGGTTCATGCCCTGGCCCGCGCCGCTCTGGCGGGCGCCGGGGACGGAGCCGTACAGCGCGTAGCAGACGGCGTCCAGGACGGAGGTCTTGCCCGCGCCGGTGGGGCCGTGCAGCAGAAAGAGCCCGGCGGCGGACAGGGCGTCGAAGTCGATGCTCTGGGCGTTGCCGAAGGGTCCGAAGGCGGTGATGTCGAGCCGGTGCAGCCTCACTTGGCCACCTCCCGGACGGCGGCGTCGGCGCGGACGGCGTCGAACGCCTCGCGCAGCACGGCCGCCTCCCGCTCGTCGGGACCTGCGCCCCGGACGTGGGCGAGGAAGTCCTGGGCGATCTGCTGGTCGCTGCGGCCCGCGAGGCGCCGGGCGTAGGAGAGCCGGGGGTCGTCGGGAGCGCGTTCGGGGGCGAAGACCAGGCTCAGGGTGTGCGGGAAGCGCTCGGTGAGCCTGGCCATCGGCTCGGGTGGGCGGACGGCGTCGGTGAGGGTGGCCTCGACCCAGGCGTCGGCGTGGCGCTCCAGGTCCGGGTCGGCGAGCAGCTCCTCCAGGGTGCCGCGGATGCGGGCCAGCGGGCGGGGCACCGGGCAGTCGAGGCGCTCGGCAGTGACGGCGCCGTCGGCGGCGAGGTCGATCAGCCACATGCTCTTGCGGTGGTCGGCCTCGGAGAAGGAGTAGGCGAGCGGGGAGCCGGAGTAGCGGACCCGCTCGGTGAGGGTCTGGCAGCCGTGCAGATGGCCGAGGGCCACATAGTCGGCGCCGTCGAAGATCGCGGCCGGTACGGCGGCGACCCCGCCGACGGTGATGTCCCGCTCGCTGTCGCTGGCCCGGCCGCCGGTGACGAAGGCGTGCGCGAGGACGACGCTGCGGGTGCCCGCGGGGCGGGTCGCGAGGTCGGCGCGGACCCGGTCCATGGCGGCGGCGAGGACGGCCTCGTGTCCGGCCTTCGTGACCCCGAACTCGTCTTTCACCAGGGCGGGTTCGAGGTACGGCAGCCCGTAGAAGGCGACCTCGCCGTGGGCGTCGGCGAGCAGCACCGGGGTGGCGACGGCGGACGGCTCGGTGCGCAGATGGATGCCGGCGCGGTCGATGAGTCCCGCGCCGACGCCGAGGCGGCGGGCCGAGTCGTGGTTGCCCGAGATCATCACCGTGGGCACGCCCAGCTCGGCGAGGCGGTGCAGGGCGTCGTCGAACAGCTCGACGGCGGCCAGCGGGGGCACCGCCCGGTCGTACACGTCTCCCGACACGACCACCGCGTCCACCTCGCGCTCGCGCACGGTGGCCACGAGGTGTCCGATGAACGCGGCCTGGGCCCCGAGCATGCTCACCCGGTGGAAGGCCCGGCCGAGATGCCAGTCGGACGTATGCAGGAGTCTCATGGCTCCCGAGAGTATCGGCCGGGTGTGACAACGCGGCCGGCTCAGCCGAACCGCCCGTCATGCCCGGTGCACCACGAGGGCGTTATGTCCCTTTTACCCGCCCTGCCGGATGCCCCCGAGCACCCGCCCCTCAGGCGTCCCCGTACGCCTCGCCGCCCAGCTCGAAGGCGGCCGTGCCCGCCGTCGCGTCGGCGAGCCACCCCCGGAAGGCTTCCACATCGGCGTCCGGCAGGCCGATCTCCAGGGCGACGGCCTCGCCGTAGCGGACGTCGCGGACCTCGCGGCCGGTGGCGCGCAGTTCGTTCTGGAGTTTTCCCGCGCGCTGGTGGTCGACGGTGACCGTGGCCAGCCGGAAGCGGCGCCGGGTGCGGGTGCCGAGGGTGTCCAGGGCCTCGCCCACGGCGCCGCCGTAGGCGCGGATGAGTCCGCCGGCGCCGAGCTTGACGCCGCCGTAGTAGCGGGTGACGACGGCGACGACGTACCGCATGTCGCGGCGCAGCAGCATCTGGAGCATGGGGACGCCGGCCGTGCCGCCCGGTTCGCCGTCGTCGCTGGCCTTCTGCACGGAGGCGTCGGCGCCGATGACGTACGCCCAGCAGTTGTGGGTGGCGTCGGCGTGTTCCTTGCGGACGGCCGCGATGAAGTCCTGCGCCTCCTGCTCGGTGGCGGCCGGGGCGAGGGCGCACAGGAAGCGGGAACGGTTGATCTCGGTCTCGTGCACGCCCGCGTGGGCCACTGTGCGGTACTCGTCCTGCATCCCGCCAGCCTATGCGCAGGCGCCGACAGCCCTATGCGCGGGCGCCGGGGCCACCCTGGGCGCGGGCCTTGCCGCGGGGCACGGTGAACCAGGTCAGCAGGGCGGCGCCGGGTGCGAGGGCGGGCCAGCCGGGGCCGTGCCAGGCGAGGACGGCGAGCGCGGAGGTGGGAAACTTGGCGCGGACCCGCTCCAGGCTGTCGTCCAGGCCGTCCCCGGCCAGCGCCAGGACGAGGTCCTCCAGGCCCGGACTGTGCCCGACGACGAGCAGCGTCTTCGCCTCGGGCGGACTCTCGCGTACGACCTCCAGCAGGTCCGGTACGCCGGCCTCGTACAGCCGGGGTTCGTAGCGCACCCGCGGCGGCGTGCCCCATTCGCCGGAGGCGAGCTGCCAGGTCTGGCGGGCGCGTACGGCGGTGGAGCACAGGGCGAGGTCGGGCAGCAGGTCGGCCCCGGCGAGAACACGCCCGGCGGCGGGGGCGTCGCGCAGGCCGCGCGGCGCCAGCGGCCTGCGGTGGTCGGGCACGCCGTGGGGCCAGGCCGACTTGGCGTGTCTGAGCACGACGAGCCGGCGCAGCGGACCGGTGCCCGCGCGGTCGCTCACCCGAGGGTCCCGAGGTCGCGGGTGAGTTCGAGGGCGAGCAGCCGGTCGGCGTAGGCGAACGTCTCGAACCGGGCGCCGTCGGCCACCGCGGGATCGGCCGCGGCCCGCGCCAGCGCCGCCAGCACGCCCGGCATGTCCAGGTCGTCCTCCCACGCCCCCGTGAGCCGCTCGCGCACCGCCTCCGGCACGGGCCGCGAGGGCCGGCGCGCCCATCCGGCCACGTCCCGCCGCCATCCGGCCAGCCGCTCGGCGGCCCGGATCAGGGCGGCCTCGTCCAGCGTGGCGGTCTCCCCGTGGGGGACGGAGAGCAGGGCGAGGCGCAGGGCGGTCGGGTCGGCGAGGAGGTCCGACAGCGGGGCCCCCGGCTCGCCCGCCCACACCACCGGCGCCACGGCCACCACCGGCCCCTCGGCACCGGCCGGGTCCTCCTCCCCCGCCGTCACCCGCACGACGCCCGCCTCGGCGAACCCCGGCCCGCGCGCCTCCTCGAAGGGGCGGACGGCGAGGGCGTCGGCGGCGGTGCGCAGTTCCGGTGCCTGGCCAAGGGCGGTCGGCCAGGCCTGGAGCCCGTTCAGTTCGAGGGCGCGGGCGAGGAGGTCGGCGGTCAGCAGCACCCGCAGGGACGTGAGATCGGGTCCGGGGGCACGGGCCTCGATGCGGGTCAGGCCGCGGCGGGCGGGCGTGGCGGCGACGGGCTCACCGGTTCGGGCGTCGAGGATGCGCAGCACGGGGCCGAGCGTAGGCGCGCGCGGGCCCGTGCGCTGGCACCGCGCGCCGATTCCGGTCACCGTGGCGGGGTAGGCGGACGGGAATCAGCGCTTCCGGGGGCCTGTTGACGGCATCGGAAATCACCACGCAGGAGGCGGACGTGTACGACGAAGAGGCGGCGATTCGCAGGATTCTGACCGAACGGGGCGATACCTGGGCGGTGGTCGGACTGTCCGGCAATTCCGCCCGGCCCGCGTACCGCGTGGCCCGGATGCTCCAGCGGTACGGCAAGCGGATCGTGCCGGTGCACCCGAAGGCGGAGACGGTGCACGGCGAACAGGGCTACGCCTCGCTCGCGGACATCCCCTTCGACGTCGACGTGGTGGACGTCTTCGTCAACAGCTCGCTGGCGGGCGCGGTGGCCGACGAGGCGGTGGCGAAGCGCGCGAAGGCGGTCTGGTTCCAGCTCGGCGTCGTCGACGAAGCGGCTTGCGATCGCACCCGCGCGGCCGGTCTGGACATGGTCATGGACCGCTGCCCGGCGATCGAAATTCCACGCCTGCCCTAGTGTCAGAACTTCTTCATCACAATTCCGTGGTGAATATTGACATTCGGCAGTAGCCTCTGAGCTGTGAAAACCCTGTCCCCAAGATGGACAAGATCCTGGGTCAAGATTTGGTAAGCAGTCTTTTGCCGACGAGGAAACCGTTCCTAGCCTGTGGCCTCCCTCCCCGTTAAAACTGCGTTTACGATCTGAGAGGCCACTTGCATGACGAAAGTCGATCAGGCTGCACCGGTAGCCACGAGTGAGTCCGGGGGTCTGCGCCGCGACGTCGGACTCATCGGCCTGATGTGGGCCTCCGTGGGTTCCATCATCGGCTCCGGCTGGCTCTACGGCGCCGAGAAGGCCGTCGTCATGGCCGGCCCCGCGGCGATCATCTCGTGGGTGATCGGCACCGTGGCCATCGTCCTGCTGGCGCTCGTGCACGCCGAGCTCGGCGGCATGTTCCCGGTGGCGGGCGGCACGGCGCGCTACCCGCACTACGCCTTCGGCGGCCTGGCCGGCATGTCCTTCGGCTGGTTCTCCTGGCTCCAGGCGGCCACCGTGGCCCCCATCGAGGTCGAGGCGATGATCGGCTACGCCGGTCACTGGAAGTTCGCGCAGGGCCTGCAGAACGCAGATCAGACGCTGACTGCCAGCGGAATCGTTACTGCGATCGTGCTCATGGCGATCTTCGTGGGCGTCAACTTCTTCGGCGTCCGCGCCCTGGCGCACACCAACAGCGCCGCCACCTGGTGGAAGATCGCGATCCCGCTCGCCGCGATCTTCATCATCGCCGTCGGCAACTTCCACGGCTCCAACTTCACCTCGGAGGGCTTCGCCCCGTTCGGCGCCAAGGGTGTGCTGGGCGCGATCAGCTCCAGCGGCATCATCTTCGCGCTGCTCGGCTTCGAGCAGGCGATCCAGCTGGCCGGTGAGAGCCGCAACCCGCAGCGCGACCTGCCCCGCGCCACGCTCGGCTCGGTCGCCATCGGCGCCGCGATCTACATCCTGCTCCAGATCGTGTTCGTCGCCGCGCTGCCGCACGCCTCCTTCGCGCACGGCTGGGGGAAGCTGGCGTACGCCGGCATCAGCGGCCCCTGGGCGGGCCTGGCGACCGTGGTCGGCCTGGGCTGGCTGGCCTGGGTGCTCTACGTCGACGCGATCATCTCCCCCGGTGGCACCGGCCTGATCTACACCACCGCCACCTCCCGCGTCTCCTACGGCCTGGCCAAGAACGGCTACGCCCCGAAGGCGCTCACCAAGACCGACAAGCGCGGCGTGCCGTGGATCGGCCTGATCGTCACCTTCGTCACTGGCATCCTCTGCTTCCTGCCCTTCCCGAGCTGGCAGGAGCTGGTCAGCTTCATCACCTCGGCGAGCGTGCTGATGTACGCCGGTGCCCCGCTGGCCTACGGCGTGTTCGCCGACCGCCTGCCGCACTTCGAGCGCCCCTACCGGCTGCCCGGCGGCAAGGTCATCTCGCCCCTGTCCTTCGTGGTCGCCAACCTGATCATCTACTGGAGCGGCTGGGACACCCTGTGGCGGCTGGCCTTCGCCATCCTGCTCGGCTACGTGCTGATGGGCTCCTACGCCCTGTGGGCCAACCACAAGGGCAGGCCCGACGCGCCCCGGATGGACTTCAAGGCCGCGCAGTGGCTGCCGGTCTACCTGCTGGGCATCGGCGTGATCTCCTGGCAGGGCAGCTTCGGCGTGGGCAGCCAGGGCCACATCAAGCTGTACTGGGACATCCTGGTCATCGCGGTCTTCTCCCTCGGCATCTACTACTGGGCCAAGGCCACCGCCTCCAGCACGGAGGCGATCGAGCGCAGCATCGACGAGGTCGTCGTGACGGACGCGCCGGCGCACTGAGCCGGAGCCCGTCCTGGTGCCCCGTCGGCCGTCCGCGGCTGACGGGCCACCGTCGCGTCGGGGGCCTGGGTCAGGCCACACCCAGACCTTCCAGTACGACCGCCCCCGGCAGCTCCGCGAAGACCTTGCCCGGTACCAGCAGTTTGCCGCGTCGGCGGCCGCTGCCGACCAGGACGTAGGGCAGCTCCACGACGGCGGAGTCCACCAGCAGGGGCCAGTCGGCGGGCAGTCCGATCGGGGTGATGCCGCCGTACTCCATCCCGGTCAGCCCCGTCGCCGTCTCCATCGGGGCGAACGACGCCTTGCGGGCGCCCAGTCGGCGGCGGACCGTGCCGTTGACGTCGGCTCGGGTGGTGGACAGCACCAGGCACGCGGCGAGCGTGGTCTCGCCGGCCCGCTTGGCGGCGACCACCACGCAGTTCGCCGACCGCTCGGGCAGATCGCTGCCGTAGTGCCGCACGAAGACGGCGGTGTCCGCCCACTCCGGGTCGGTGTCGACGTACAGGACGCGGTCGGCGGGGATCCCGGCGGTCCAGTTCCGCACCGCCCGCGCCACCGGCTCGGTCAGCTCGGCCAGGCAGTCGGTCACCGGGGTCGCGGTCTCGAAATCTCCGATGGGTGCGCGCATGGCCGCACGCTAACAAGGCGCGGCGGGGCGGCGCAGGGACATCTCAGTGCACGGGCGGCACCGAGACGGCCATCATCATCTCCATCGGGACCTCGCCGCGGTTGGCGTAGACATGCGGGACATCGGCCTCGAAGGTGGCGCTGGCGCCGGTCGGCACGAGGTGGTCCTCACCGTCGACCGTGAGGGTCAGCTCGCCCGCCGTGACATGGACCAGTTCCACCGTGCCGGGCGGGTGCGGCTCCGCCGGGCTCTCGTCGCCGGGCATCAGCTTCCAGTCCCACATCTCCAGCGGGCCGGGCGCCTCGGTGCCCGCGAGCAGCCGGTTGTAGCTGCCGGCGGCGGTGTGCCACAGCCGTACCGCCCGTTCGGCGGGGACGATGCGGACGCGGGGCCCGCGCTCGTAGTCGAGCAGCGTGGTGACGCTGACGCCGAGCGCGTCGCCGATCTTGACGATGGTGCCGATGCTCGGGTTGGTGCGGGCCTGCTCGATCTGGATCAGCATGCCGCGGCTGACCCCGGCGCGGGCGGCGAGCACGTCCAGGGTGAAACCGCGCACCGAACGCCAGTGCCTGACGTTGCGCGCCAGGGACTGGGTGAGCAATTCGAGGTCCGACACGTTCCGTCCGATATCCGAGATGGTTCACTTCCTTGGATGACGCGGTCCAGTTCACTGAACTACGGTGGAGCACACCCGTTCGTCCAACAAACTGTACTGCGAGGCATCGTGACGGCGTTCTTCGCCCTGACCACCAGCCTGCTGTGGGGGCTGGCCGACTTCGGCGGCGGGCTGCTGACACGGCGGACGCCGGCGCTCACCGTGGTCGTCGTCTCGCAGGCCATCGCGGCGGCCGTACTCGGCGCGATCGTCACCGCCACCGGCGCCTGGGGCGCGGCCGGGCCCCGGCTGTGGTTCGCGTTCGCGGCGGGCCTGGTCGGCCCGATCGCCCTGCTCGCCTTCTACAAGGCCCTGGCGCTCGGCCCGATGGGCGTCGTCTCGCCGCTCGCCACGCTGAGCGTCGTCGTACCGGTCGGCGTGGGCCTGTTCCTCGGCGAGCGTCCGGGGCCGCTCCAGCTCGCGGGCATCGCGGTCGCCGTCGGAGGTGTCGTCCTCGCGGGCGGCCCCCAGCTGCGGGGCGCGCCGGTGGAGCGGCGCACGGTCCTGCTGACGCTGGTCGCGGCGCTCGGCTTCGGCACGGTGTTCGCCCTGATCGCCGAGGCGTCCACCACGGTCACCGGGCTCTATCTCTCGCTGTTCGTGCAGCGGCTGACCAATGTCGCGGTGGGCGGCGCGGTGCTCGCCGTCTCCCTGCGGCGCGGCGGCACCGCTCTGCCACAGGGCGGCTTCCCCTACCGCTCGCTGCCCGCGCTGGCCTCCGTGGGCCTCGCCGATGTGGCGGCCAACGGCACCTACGCCATCGCCGCCCAGCACGGCCCGGTCACCGTGGCCGCCGTCCTCGCCTCGCTCTACCCGGTGGTGACCGCGCTGGCCGCCCGCGGCTTCCTCAGCGAGCGGCTGCGCGCCGTCCAGGCGGCGGGCGCGGGCCTCGCCCTGCTGGGCACAGTGCTGCTGGCCACCGGCTGAGGGCTCAGCCCTCGGTCTCCAGCTCGGCGAGCCGGGCCACGGCGGACTCGTCGAGAGCGGCCAGCGCCCGCAGCTGCGCCGGGGTCGCCCCGTCCGGGACCGGCACCGGGGTGGGGGTCCGCAGCGGCGGCTGCCAGCCGTCCTCGGGCGTCCAGCGCCGTACGACCCTGGCGGGAGCGCCGGCCACCACGGCATGGTCGGGCACCGTGCCGCGCACCACGGCACCGGCGGCGACCACGACGTTCCGGCCGATCCGCGCGCCCGGCAGGATCACCGCGCCGGTGCCGATCCAGCAGCCGGGGCCGATCTCCACGGGCTCCATGCGGGGCCACTGCCGGCCGATGGGCTCGTGCGGGTCGTCGTAGGAGTGGTTGGTGGAGGTGACGTAGACGTACGGCCCGAAGTAGCAGTCGCGGCCGATGGTCACCGTGGTGTCCGCGATGACATGGCTGCCGCGGCCGAGCACCACGCCGTCGCCGATGCGCAGGATCGGGTCCGGGCCGAGGTCCAGGTCGGGCATCAGGCCGGCGGTCAGGGTGACCTGTTCGGCGATGATGCAGTGGGAGCCGAGGCGGATCCAGGGTTCGCCGAAGACCGTGCCGAGCGGGAAGGCGAGCCGGGTGGCCTCGCCAATGGCGCCGAAGCGGAGGCGGCCGGGATGCTCCGCCGTGACGGAGCCGGCCCGCTGGGCCCAGGCCCAGGCCGCGTGGACGGCACGCTGGGCCAGGCCATGGCGCCAGGATGAGAACGTGTTCTTGCGCTTCGGCACGGGGTCACGTTACTCACGGGTTGCGTCCGCCGAGAGGCCGGACCGCTGTGATCTTTGCCCCACCCGTGCACGGGGCGACGGTCGGGGACGACTGCCTGATGGGGATGGGGGCGCTGTCACTCGCCGGCGTTGACAGGTTCCCGCTCGGACGGTTCCTGCTGGGTCTGCTTGGTCTTGCGCTTGACGATCAGCATCGTGGCGAGACCGATGACGACGGCGGCGGCCAGGCCCACGTAGGAGAACTTCTTCAGCCAGCCCTCGGCGACGACGCCCACGTAGTAGACGGCGGCGGTGGTGCCGCCGGCCCAGCAGATGCCGCCGAGGATGTTGGCGATCAGGAACTTCCAGTAGGGCATGTGCAGGACGCCCGCGAGGGGGCCCGCGAAAATGCGCAGGAGGGCGATGAAGCGGCCGAAGAAGACGGCCCACATGCCCCACTTCTGGAAGGAGCGCTCGGCGGTCGCCACATGGGCCTCGCCGAAGTGCCTCGGGAACTTCCCGCCCAGCCAGGCCAGCAGCGGCCGGCCGCCCTTGCGGCCGATGGCGTAGCCGATGGAGTCGCCGATCACCGCGCCCGCGGTGGCGCACGCGCCGAGGATCAGCGGGTTGATGTGGGAGTGCTGGGAGGACATCAGCGCCGCCGACACGAGGACGATCTCGCCGGGCAGCGGGATGCCGAGGCTCTCGACGCCGATCACCAGGGCCACCACGGCGTAGACGGCTACCGCCGGGACCGAGTCGAGCCATTCCTGGACGTGCACCGCGGGATCCTCCCCTGCCGCTGACCTTGGCGGGCAGCGCTGTGTAAAGCGCTCCCCAAGAAAGGCTACCCGGTCGGCGGTGAACGGCCGCGCGGCGTACGGCACCGGGCCGCCCCCGAGCATTGGGTCCTCGGACATCCCGGTGTCATCCGGCGCGGGAAGGCTCCCCCCGGTCTCGACCGCACCGCCTGCCCGCCGGGCCCTGCCGCGGAAGGACGACGTCCCCGTGTCCGTACCGTCTCCTCTCGTCACCGCCCCGGTACCCGAGGCTCCGGCCCGGATCGCCGCCCCCTCGATCTCCGGCCGGTCCCTGCGCCTCGCCCTGTGTCTGGCCCCGCTGCTGATCGCGCTGTGCTGGGCCGTCGCGAACCGGCCCGTGGTGTACGAGGGGGTGCGGCGGCTCGTCGCGGCCGATCCCGGCTGGCTGCTGGCCGGGCTCGGCTGTACGTGCCTGACCTGGGTGGCGGCCTCCTGTGTACGGCAGGGCGCGCTGCCCGACCGGCTGCCGGCGGGGCTCCTGCTGGCCTCGCAGTTCGCCGCGGGTGCCGCGAACCACGCGCTGCCCGGCGGGCTCGGCGCGCACGCCGTGACCGTGCGCTTCCTGCGGGCGCGCGGGGTGCCGCTGGACCGGACCACCGCGTCGATCGGCCTGTACTCGCTGGTCAAAGGCGTGTCGAAGACCCTGGTGCTGCTGGTGTTCCTGGCCCTCTCACCGGCCTGGCGGCGCCTGGCCGCTCTGGTGCCGGACGGCACGGAGCTGGTGCCGGTGGCGGCGGTCGCGGGCGGGGTGGTCGCCGGGGCGGGGGTGCTGCTGACGGTCGTACGGCCGTTGCGGCGGCCGGTGACCGCCCTGGTGCGCACCGCGCTCGCCGATGTCCGGGTGGTGCACGCGCGGCCCTGCCGGGCGCTGGCGCTGTGGGGCGGGGCGGTGGCGATGCCGCTGGTGCAGGCGGGCGCGCTCGGCTGTGTCGGGGCCGCGCTCGGGCTCGGGCTGTCCTGGGCGGAGGTGGCGCTGGCGTTCCTGGCGGCGGGCACGGCGGTGGGCGCGGCCCCGGTGCCCGGCGGGTTCGCGGTGGACGCGGCGCTGGTGTGGACGCTGGTCGCCTCCGGCGCGGAGCCCGCCCCCGCCACGGCGACCGTGATCGGCTACCGGGTGGTGACGGACTGGCTGCCGCTGCTGCCGGGCGCGCTGGTGCTGTCGGCGCTGATCCGGTCCAAGGTGCTGTGATCCGGGGCGCGTTCACTCCCGGCGGGCCACCAGGCGGTAGGCGTTGGCGAGGTGGAGTCGGTGGGCGAGCGGGCGGATGGCGAGGCGGTCGAGGAGGGTGGCGGTGAGCAGGGCGGGCACCCCGGCGAGCAGGAGCGCGGTGCGCAGGGCACGGCGCGCCGCGCCGGGGGGCTCGGGCAGCCAGGGGGCGTCCTCGCGGGGCGCGGTGTGGTCCAGGGCCAGCCAGACGGCGGCGAGCAGATCGACCGGGTCGTGCGGTTCGGCGTGCTGCTCGGCGAGGACCGTGAAACCGAGTCCGGTGAGCCGGCGGCGCAGATTGCCGGCCGGAATGAAGTGCAGGTGCTGCGGCTGGAGCCAGGGCAGCCACCAGCGGCCGAGGAGGCGGGCGTAGCGGCTGTCCGGGTCGGGGACCTCGATGAGGAGGTGGCCGCCGGGGCGTACGGCCTGGTGGGCGGCGCGCAGTTCGCGGTCGGGGTCGGTGCTGTGCTCCAGGTAGTGGAACATGCTCACCACGTCGTAGCGGGCGGTGAGTTCGGGGGCGAGGTCGGGGAAGGCGCCGCGGTGGGCGTGGTCGATCCGGCCCTCGCGGGCGGCGAGTTCGACGCCGTCGGTGAAGTCGAGTCCGGCGAAGGAGGTGCCGGGCAGCACGGTGCGGGCGCTCGCGCAGAAGTGGCCGTGTCCGGTGCCGACGTCCAGCCAGGTCTTCGGCGCGGGGTCGTACGGCAGCATGGCGCGGGCGCGGTCCTCGTACATGGCGGTGCGCCCGCCGAAGGTGCCGCTCATCCGCTGCTCGCCGAGGCCGTCGTAGAAGTCCCGGTAGTAGAACTCCAGCCCGGCTTCCGTGAGTTGGGGGTTCTGGAAGATGTGCCCGCAGCCGGCGCAGCGGTCCAGGGTGAAGCGGCCGGGTTTGTGCTGGAGCAGGTCGGTGGTGCGCAGGCGGTTGTCCAGCCGGTCCGAGCCGCACCAGGGGCAGGTGGTGCGGCGGGCGCCGAGGAAGCGGGCGGCGCCGGAGGCGAGGTCGGCTCGGTAGGCGGGGCGCAGGGCGGCGACGCGTTCGGCCTTCGCCCGCTTGTCGCTGGGGTCGCTCATCGGCTCTCCGTTGCGAGTCGTTCCAGGTGGTCGGCCGCGGCGGGGGCGCCGCCGGCCGCGCGGAAGGCGGTGCGGACGCGGGCGGCGGCGGCTTGGTGGGCGGGGACGTGCAGCACGGTGTCGAGGGCGGTGCCCAGCCGGTCCGCGGTGACCCGGCCGAACTTCACCCGGAGCCCGTGGGCGTTTCCGTGGCCGTCAGGTCCGATGCGAGGACGACCAGGCCGGGGCCGTCGGGCAGGTCGGCCGGGGTGAGGGCGCACCGGGCGGTCGCCCGGACGCCGTACGGGCCCGGCGCCGTTCTTCTCAGCCGGGACAGCTCCTGCCGGCATCTTCGGTCGCCGTCACCGAGATCGAGGACGCCGAGCGCGCCGGCGCCGGTGGCGGCCGCGGCGAGGCCCGCGTCGGGTTCTCCGAACGGGGTGAGGCACAGGATCAGGTCATGGGCGCGCACAGGGGAGGTCATGAGACTCCGACACAATCGGCGAAGAGCACGGTGGGGGTTTGTGCGGCGGAACTCGTCGGTGCGAGGGCACCGGAAACTAGCGAGGGGCTACTCGCGGGTCAACAAGGCCGACCGGCGGGCGCCCGCCGTGGCCATGATCCGGCCAGACCGCCGAATTCCCCGCAAGCGCCGAGAAATCGGAGCTAATGGGTCATCGGTGCGGGCACCCGCTCACCCGAGCCGGTGCGCCACATCGCCACAAGCCCGTCAAAGCGCTCTCCCGCTTCACCCTTCACTCACCCACCGGCAACGCGCCGTGACACCGGGACCGTGTCTGTAAATTCCGCATGACCTTTGCCCCCTGGCGGGGATGCGCACGGGCCGGAAAGCGCCACAAGACCTGAAACGGCCCCGACCCCCATGAACAAGGCCGGACCCCCGACACACGTCGGGGGCCCGGCCCTTACCGGTCTTCCCGGAGATCCCTCAGCCGTTCGGCCGCAGGGTCCACACCACCGTCATCTCCCCGGTGACGGCGCCGTCCTCACGCTGGATGGCGATGGCGACCGGGAACTCCGGCCGGCCGCCCGCGTCCAGCTCGGCGACGACCTCGGCGGCCGGGCGGCCCAGGGTGGCCGTCGCCGTCACCGGGCCCTTGGCCAGCTTCTTGTAGCCGATCTCGGCCCGGACCGCGAGCGGCACCGCGCGCGAGAGCTGGTCGCCGAAGGCCGTGAGCACGATGGCGCCGCTGGCGGACTCGGCCAGCGTGAACATGGCGCCGGCGTGGGGGCCGCCGATGTGGTTGTGGTAGTCCGGCTGGTCCGGGAGCCGCAGCACGGCGCGCTCCGCGGTCACCTCGACGAACTCCAGATTCAGGGTCCGCACCATCGGGACCGCGGTGGCAAGCATCTCGCCCATCGAGGCGCTGTCAACAGTCATGGGCTCGATGTTACCGGCGAGTAGAGCCTGCTGACCAGCGTGGTCCGCATCCGCTCCGCACGACCTTCACACCGCTTCGCTACGGCCCTGACGAGATCCCGTGACCGAACCGTGCCGCCGCCGCACTAGTGTTGTCGGCCATGTGGCCAGATCAGCAGCCGCCCGGGGGCGCGCAGAACCCGCAGCAGAACCCGTACCAGCAGCCGGGTTACCAGCAGCAGCCGAATCCGTATCAGCAGCCGGGCTACCAGCAGTACCCGCAGGGGGGCCAGCACCCCGGCGCCGGTCAGCAGCCGGCGGCCGGTCAGCAGCCGGCGGCCGGTCAGCAGCCGGGTCCCGGCCAGCATCCCCAGGCCCCCGGCCCGTACCCCCAGGCCCCTGGCCCGTACCCGCAGGCCCCCGGCCCCTACGGGCAGCAGCCGCAGTGGGGCCAGCAGCCGCCCACCGTGCCGATCCAGCAGCCCCCGCAGGGCGGCGGCGACGGCGGCGGCAACCGTACGAAGCTGATCGCGATCGCGGCGGCCGCGGCCGTGGTCGTCGCCGCCTGTGTGACCGGCGTGCTGGTCCTCGGCGGTGGCAAGGACGGCAAGGACACCGAGGCGGACGGCAAGAACACGCACACCAGCCAGGCGCCGACGGGCGCGTCGTCCAGCCCCGCCTCGACCGACAACCCGCGCGCCGCGGAGAGCGAGAAGCCGACCGTGCCGGGCTGGAAGGTCGTGGTCAACCCGAAATGGGGCATAGCCTACGACGTGCCCTCGGACTGGCAGGCCCAGGCGCCCGACCTGGAGGTGGGCTTCGAGGACAACAAGTCCACCAGCGGCAAGCCGCTGATCGTGATGTCGGGCACGGCCGAGGACCAGCCCAAGTGGTGCACGTCCGACGACGACAAGGACGGCCGCACCGACGACACCCCGCTCGCCGTGGTGGGTTCCAAGGGTGCCAGCGGCGCGAAGAGCACCGACCAGATCGCCGTCAACACCCCGGCGTGGTGGGTCTACGGCGGCTACACCCAGCCGGACAAGAAGAGCGTCACCTTCGACAAGAAGGCGACCCCCTTCACCACCACGTCCGGGATCAAGGGCAGTTACGCGTGGGCGAGGTCGAGCGGCACCCCGCAGAAGGGCAAGTGCGCGAGCGACGGCAAGGCCCTCACCTTCGGCTTCCAGAACTCGGCGCACGACTACGTGTCGTTCAACTTCTACGGCGCCAAGGGCGTCAAGGACGAGGTCCCGAACGCCACGGTGATGAAGATCCTCGGCTCCGTCCGGCTGCACGGCACCCCCACCTCGGACTGACGCGGGGCGCCGGGTGCGGAGCCGGGACACGCCCCGCGCACCCGGCGTTCAGCCGATGCCGAACGACCCGCCCGGCGGCACCGGCGAGGGCACCGCGTCCGCGTCCTCGACCGGCCGCGCGGTGCCGATGAACTCCCTTAGGGCCGCGCCGTGTTCGACCCGCGCGGGGAAGACGTCCGCCGCCACCCGGCGGGCCAGCGCGGCGACGTCCGGCGGCCGGTGCGCGGCGACGAGCACCGCGTTGCCGAACCGCCGCCCGCGCAGTACCCCCGGCTCGGCGACCACCGCCAGCTCCTCGAAGGCCTCGGCGAACGTGGCCAGTTGGGAGCGCAGGAAGGCGAACGGCGCCGCGTCCGCGAGGTTGGCGAGATACGTCCCGCCGGGCCGCAGCACCCGCTCGGCCTCGCGGGCGTAGGCGAGGGTGGTGAGATGGGCCGGGACGCGGGAGCCGCCGAAGACGTCCGCGATCAGCACGTCGGCCGTGTCGTCCGGCGCGGACCGGAGCCAGGCGCGGGCGTCGGCGGCGTGCACCGCGACGCCCGCGCCCTCGGGCAGCGGCAGATACTCGGCGACCAGCTCCAGCAGCCCCCGGTCGGCCTCCACGACGTCCTGCCGGGAACCGGGCCGGGTCGCCGCGACGTACCGGGGCAGGGTCAGCGCTCCCCCGCCCAGGTGCAGCACGTCCAGCGCCCGGCCCTCGGGGGCCACCGTGTCCAGCGCGTGCCCGAGCCGGCGCGCGTACTCGAACTCCAGGTACGTCGGCTCGTCCAGGTCGACGTACGACTGCGGCGCCCCGTCGACCGTCAGCAGCCAGGCGCGCTCCCGGTCCACGTCGGGCATGAGCTTGGCGGCGCCGTGGTCGGTGGTGCGGAAGACGGGTATCTGCTCGGTCACAGGTTCATTGTGACGCGCCCCGCGAGGGCCCTACGAACCGACGGAGACCACCGTGCCCGCGCCGACCGTCCGGCCACCCTCGCGGACGGCGAAGCCGAGTCCCGGCTCCAGCGGCACCTCCCGCCCCAGCTCGACGGTCATCTCCACCGTCTCACCGGGCCGGGCCACGGCCGCCGCGCCGAGGTCGACGGCTCCGGCCACGTCCGCGGTACGGATGTAGAACTGCGGCCGGTACCCGGTCGCGATCGGTGTCGTACGACCCCCCTCGCGCCCCGACAGCACGTACACCCGCGCCGTGAACCGCCGCGCCGGCACCACGCTGCCCGGCGCCGCCACGACATGCCCCCGCCGCACCGCGTTCCGGGGCACGCCCCGCAGCAGCACGGCCACGTTGTCCCCTGCCTGCGCCTCCGGCATCGGCTTGCCGAAGGTCTCCAGTCCGGTGACGACACTCTCCACGCCGTCCGCGCCGAGCACCGCGACGCGGTCCCCGAGCCTGAGCGTGCCGCGCTCCACGGCGCCGGTGACGACCGTGCCCCGCCCAGTGATGGTGAGCACGTTCTCCACCGGCATCAGGAACGGCGCGTCGAGATACCGCTCGGGCATCGGCACGTACGTGTCCACCGCGTCCAGCAGCGCCTCGATGGACGCCGTCCAGCGCGGGTCGCCCGCGAGCGCCCGCAGCCCCGAGACGCGTACGACGGGCACCGCGTCGCCCGCGTAGCCCTGCGCGGTGAGCAGGTCGCGGACCTCCAGCTCGACCAGGTCGATCAGTTCCTCGTCGGCCGCGCCGTCCGCCTTGTTGAGGGCGACGACGATGTGGTCGACGCCGACCTGCCGGGCGAGCAGGACGTGCTCCGCGGTCTGCGGCATGATCCCGTCGAGCGCGGAGACCACGAGGATCGCCCCGTCGAGCTGCGCGGCGCCGGTGACCATGTTCTTCACGTAATCGGCGTGACCGGGCATGTCCACGTGGGCGTAGTGGCGGGTGTCGGTCTCGTACTCGACGTGCGCGATGTTGATGGTGATGCCGCGCGCGGCCTCCTCGGGAGCGCGGTCGATGCGGTCGAAGGGCACGAAGGTGCCGGTGCCGCGCTCGGCGAGGACCTTGGTGATGGCGGCGGTCAGGGTGGTCTTGCCGTGGTCGACATGACCCATGGTGCCGATGTTCAGGTGCGGCTTGGTGCGCACGTAGGCGGTTTTGGACATGGCTGTTCCTCGAAGCCTTCGCTGTCGTACGGAAGTTGAGGACCCCCAGGAGTGGCCGACCCTCCCCCTGCGGGGTCCGCCGGACGATCCGGGGAGGGTCAGCTTCGGGCGCCGTCGACAGCGGCCGCGAGCGTGGGAACGGCAGCCTTCGACACATCCGCGACCGCGGATGCTGCGAGGTGGAAGGCGTACCGGAACATGAGGTCGATCATCGCCGACGGGATGTCCGGCGTCGAATGGTTTTCCGCCGGTTTACCCGCGCCGCGCCCGCCAAGACGACCGGCGCCGCCCCCGTCCAGGGGCGGCGCCGGTGCGATGCGCGGGAGGCGTCAGACGCCGCCGTGGCGCCGCCGCTTGTCGCAGCCGGCCTTGTCGTCCGGCCTGCCGTAGCCGGGGCACGGGGGCTCCGGCTGGACGTCGACCGTGACGGTGGCCGACGCGGGCTCACTGGCGGTCTCCCGGCCCTGCCGGTCGGTGGCACCCGCCTGCGCGATGTTGGCGATCCGGCACGCGATGGCGCCGCCGTCACCGCCGCCGTCCCGTGTACCGGCCTTCAGGCAGACGTCCGCGTCGTCCTGGGTGATCTGGTACGAGCCGTGGCAGGTGGTGGTCTCCCCGGCCGCCAGCGTGGTGTCGTCGCAGGTCACCGTGGCGACCCGGTCGTCCGCGAGGTGCACGTCGTGCAGCTGGGTGCTGCCGGTGTTGGTCACGGTGTACGCGTACTGGACCGTGGAGCCGACCTGGAACGGGCCGCCGGAGACGACCCGCTTGTGCAGCGTCAGGTGGGGCCGTCCGACGGGGAGGGTCTGGTACGTCTCCGGGGAGGTGACCGTCTCCCCGTTCGCGGTACCGGTCGCCGTGGCGGTGTTGGTCACGGAACCGGCCGTGCCGTCGGCCGCGGTGATGGTGTAGGTGCCGGTGCAGGTGGTGCTGTCACCGGGCTCATCCGCCGGGGCGAGCGTGGTCGACTCGCAGGTGATGTCCCGCACGTGGTCGTCGTGCACCGCGACCCCGGTCAGCTCCGCTCCGCCGGTGTTGCGGACGGTGTAGCGGTAGGTGACCGTCTGCCCCACCGCGTACGGGCCGGGCGTCTCCACCTGCTTGTCGACCTCGATGCCCGGCCGCCGCTGGATCGGCACGCTCTCCGAGGCCTCCGGCGAGGTGACCGTCTGCCCGCCGGAAGTGCCGCCGGCGGTCGCGGTGTTGTCGATGGAGCCGTGGGCCACGTCCGCTGCCGTCACCGTGTACGTGGCCGTACACGTGACCGTCTCACCGGGCGCGAGGCTGGTCACGGGGCAGGAGACCGGGCCGACCTTCGGGTCCTCGACGGCCAGGTCGTCGATGGTCGTCCCGCGCGAGTTGGTGACCACGAAGTCGTACGGCACCCGCGAACCGGCCGCCAGGTCTCCGGGAAGCGGCTCCCTGGCCTGCTTCACGAGCTGAGTTCGGGGAGCGGCTCCTCGGTGGCGACGACCACGTTGCGGATGAGATGGGTGTCCGTGAACAGACCGGTCGAGGCCGCGAAGCCGAACTTGCAGGTCGGCGGTACGGGGGCCGGCGCGGCCGTCTGGAGCACCGGCTGGAAGCCGTTGCCGTCGTTGAAGTCGATGGACACGGTGACCTGCGGTCGGGCGCCGGGGTGATCACCACGTGCACCCGGCGGCGCGACGGCTCCAGGTCCTGCTCGGCCTGGACCGGGTCGCCGGACACCTCGGTGGTCGGCCCGTGGAGCTGTCCGGGGAGGGTGGACGGCCAGGGCCCGGTGGTCGAGAAGTTGCTCGTCGTGGCGGTGAGGAAGCAGTAGCCCTCGATGCCGTCGCCGGGACCGCGCAGCGTGACCATGTTCGGGCCGGGCGCCGGCACATGGAAGCTCGTGCCCGCGGGCGAACGCTCGCCGGGCGGGCAGCCGTTGCCGCGGTGCTCCCAGTCGCCGAAGTAGTTCCCGAGGACGTCGAGCCCGATGCCCAGGTAGCCGTTGTCCACGCCGGGCTGGAACTCGGCGGCGGGGTTGTCGTCGGGCAGTCTCCGGGCGTAGCCGAGGCTGCCGCCGAAGGCACCGCGGGCAGCGCGTGGTTGTAGAGGACGGCGCCGGACTGGTCGTTCGAGGAGTCCGTCAGCCGGAGGTAGCCGTGCGGGGCCGCGTCGTTGGGCGGCACCGGGCCGGTGCCCGCCGTGCAGCCGCCGAGCGGGTGGTCGCCCGGCCCCGGCAGGGCGCCGACCTGGGGCGCACCGGTCAGGCACGCCGATCCGACTCCGGTGAACTCCGGGGCCGTCGCCTGGGTGAACGTCTCGTCGAGCAGGGTCGTACCGCCCTGGCGCGGCCGTGCGTGGGCGAGTGCACCGGTGTCCAGCGCCAGCGAGCCGCCCATGCCGAGGGCGAGGGTCAGGGCCGCCGCGGCGAGCCGGGCGGTCCGTGCGGGTCCGCCGGGCGGCGACGGGCGTTGATTTCGCGTCATGCGCAGCATACGTAGCAGTCACGCTCCGTGAGCATCCGCTGCCGGGGCGCGTGTCCCCGCCCCGCACCCGGTCGGCCGCACCGCTCCGTGCGTACAGCGAGGCCGTCCGGGGCGCCCTCTATCATCGGCGTCGGCCGTCGAAGTCTTCCAGGGGGTCACGTGCTCGATGCCACCACCGTCCCCGCGCCGCCCGTGGCCCGCGCGGGGTTCACGGCCCGCTGCGCCCGTGCGCTGCTGTCGCCGTGGGCGCGGTTGACCCTGCTGCTGGTGCTGCTGGCGGCCGCGGGCGCGCTGGTGCTGCTGTTCGATCCGCAGCGGCTGCTGACCCGAGGCTGGCCGCCGCAGGCAGGCGGGCTGCTTGCGGCGCTGGTGTTCGGTGCGGGTTACGGGCTGTGCACGGTGGCGTTCGTGCCGCGGCCCCTGCTGAACCTCGCGGCCGGCGCGCTGTTCGGCTCCCAGCTGGGCCTCGGGACCGCGCTCGCCGGGACGGTGCTCGGGGCCGGCCTGGCCTTCGGGCTCGGTCGGCTGCTCGGGCAGGACGCGCTGCGCCCCTTGCTGCGCGGCCGGTTGCTGCGGGCGGCGGACGGGCAGCTGAGCCGGCACGGGTTCCGGTCCATGCTGGCCGCGCGGCTCTTTCCGGGCGTGCCGTTCTGGGCGGCGAACTACTGCGCCGCGGTCTCCCGGATGGGCTGGTCGCCGTTCCTGCTGGCGACGGCGCTCGGGTCGGTCCCGAACACCGCCGCCTACGCGGTCGCCGGCGCCCGCGCCTCGACGCCGACATCGCCCGCCTTCCTGCTCGCGATGGCCTGCATCGCCGTACCGGCCCTCGTGGGCACGGTGGTGGCGTGGCGGCAGCGGCACCGGCTGCGCGGCAGGTGACGGGGGTCCGGTGACGGCCGGTCAGAGGGCTTCCAGGATCATCGCGTTGGCGAGGCCGCCCGCCTCGCACATCGCCTGGAGGCCGTAGCGGGCGTCGCGTTCGCGCATGGCGTGCACCAGGGTGGTGGTCAGCCGGGTGCCGCTGGCGCCGAGCGGGTGACCGAGGGCGATGGCACCGCCCTTCACATTGACCTTGTCCAGGTCGGCGCCGGTCTCCTGCTGCCAGGCGAGGACGACGCTGGCGAACGCCTCGTTGACCTCGAACAGGTCGATGTCGCCGAGGGTGAGGCCGGCGCGGGCGAGCACCTTCTCGGTGGCCGGGACGACGCCGGTGAGCATCAGCAGCGGGTCGGAGCCGGTGACCGCGAAGCTGTGCAGCCGGGCGAGCGGGCGCAGGCCGAGCCGGGTGGCGGTCTCGCCGGAGGTGATCAGGACGGCGGAGGCGCCGTCGTTGAGCGGGCTGGAGTTGCCCGCGGTGATGTTCCACTCGATCTCCGGGAACCGCTCGGCGAATGCCGGGTCGTGGTAGGCGGGCCTGAGACCGGCGAGGATCTCCGGGGTGCTGCCGGGCCGTACGCACTCGTCTCGGGTGAGGCCCTCCAGGGGCGCGGTCTCGGCGTCGAACAGCCCGGCCTCCCAGGCCGCGGCGGCCTTGCGGTGGGAGGAGACGGCGAAGGCGTCCAGCTGCGCGCGGGTCAGCGACCACTTGGCACAGATCAGCTCGGCGCTGACGCCCTGCGGCAGCAGGCCCTCGGGGTAGCGCGCGGCGACGCCGGGCCCGAAGGGGTCTGTGCCCGCGGGCACGTTGGACCACATCGGCACGCGGCTCATCGACTCCACGCCGCAGGCGACGACGATGTCGTACGCGCCGGCGATCACACCCTGCGCGGCGAAGTGCACGGCCTGCTGGGAGGAGCCGCACTGGCGGTCCACCGTGGTGGCCGGGACCGTCTCGGGCAGGCCGGCGGCGAGCACGGCGTACCGGGTGGTGTTCATGGCCTGCTCGCCGACCTGGTCGACGGTGCCGCCGATCACGTCGTCGATCAGCGCCGGGTCGATACCGGAGCGCTCGACCAGGGACTTCAGCGTGTGGGCGAGCAGTTGGACGGGGTGGACCTGCGCCAGGGCGCCGGTGGGCTTGCCCTTGCCGATCGGGGTGCGTACGGCCTCGACGATCACTGCGTCTCGCATGGTGCGGCCTCCTGCGGCGGACTCGTTCACGATCACGGTTACCGGTAAGTAGGAAATCCGGACTCACCATAACGCGGTGGGTTGGAAAATCAAACCCACACTCACGTAGGCGCCTGCCCATACCGCCCGCAATGATTGGAAATCCAAACTCTCAACTAAGCTGGGCCGCATGGCCGCACCGAAGGACCCGCGCCCCTGCTCCATCGCCGACACACTCGCGGTGGTGGGCGAGAAGTACTCCCTGCTCGTGCTGCGGGAGGTGTGCCTGGGCAACGGCCGGTTCGACCAGCTGGTGCGCAACATCGGCGCCCCGCGCGACATCCTGGCCGCCCGGCTGCGCCGGCTCGTGGACGCCGGGGTGCTGACCAAGCGCGCCTACAGCGAGCACCCCCAGCGCTTCGACTACCGGCCGACCGAGGCGGGACTGGAACTGGAACCGGTCCTGATGACCCTCAAGGAGTGGGGCGACCGCCATCTGCGCCACAACACGGACCTGCCCATGGCCGTGGAGCACAGCTGCGGCCACGAACTGGTCCCGGTGGTCACCTGCCGCGCCTGCGGCTCCCCCGTCCACCACGACGATCTGACGGCCCACCCGCAGGCGCCGGGCTGGACGGTGCGGGGTCCCGCGAAAGCATCCTGAACTCCCGCGCCACTCACGGCAGTTGCCCCGCAATCAACTGGGCTCACCGGGCGTCCGGGCCTTCGTTTCGGCCAACTCCGGGCCACCCCCCGGCGTCAACTCGATCGGGCATATGCCACCTGAACTGGGCCGACCACGGGACGCGGCCGGGGGCGCCGGTGACCAACCACATACCTTCTGCGTAGTGGCGCGGTAGCGCAGTGTCAGCCCTTGCCCCTAGGCTGTCCCGCATGTCCCCCCATCCCTCGCCC
Source organism: Streptomyces sp. NPDC043952 (assembly GCF_056435325.1). Lineage (NCBI taxonomy): Bacteria > Bacillati > Actinomycetota > Actinomycetes > Kitasatosporales > Streptomycetaceae > Streptomyces > Streptomyces sp. NPDC043952. The sequence goes on along the minus strand of NZ_JBWKES010000010.1, from coordinate 41,434 downwards.
CCTGGTTCCGCACGGTCTGCCGCCGAGGTGAACGAGCAGATCCGGGCACTGTGGCTGCGCACCGGCGGCGCCCTCTCGGCCGAGGAACGCACGGAGTACGAACTGCTGGTCGTGGAGTGGGCCAAGGCCGTCCGCGAGGAGATCATCAGGGCCGCCTGACCAGCGGGCCGTTGCCCCCGCGCGGCCGACCGGAATCATCGAGCGTCCGCGCCGCGGGTCCACAGGGACAGGTCGCTGCTCGTCGCGACGGCGAGGGTGCGGCCGGAAGGGGAAAAGCCGGCGGCGCGGAATTCGGAGTAGTCGGCGTGGAAGATGTGCCACCAGCGCTCGCCGTGCGGGCCGGGGTGGGGGAAGCCGCCGCCGCGGGACAGCAGGACACGGTCATGGGGCCAGACCGGCGCCACCACCTTCAGCATCCAGCCGTCCCCGGTGGTGGCGTGCAGGCCGCCGCCGAAAAGCCCGGCGATGTGCACCCTGCGGCCGGCGACCGGGCCCAGGCCCGGACAGGTCAGGTCGGCGGTCGCGTCGGGGGACTCGTCCGCCGGGTCGGGGTCGCGGTCACGGGCGATCCGCTCCCCCGTGACGGCGTCGAAGAGACCATGGCCGTCGCCCGAGACGACCATCACCAGGTCGCGGCCGTCGCCGGGATGCGTCGCGAAGCCGATCCCGAGCAGCCCGCCGACCGGGGCGCAGGCGATGCGCCGCCAGGGCTCGGGCGCCGGTACCACCGGGGCCGCGAGGAGCCTTTGCCGGATCTCCCGCTGGTACGGGGACAGCTCCGGTTCCCCGCCCGGCCGCCCGAGCGGTGGTTCGTTCTTCGTCCGCTGCGTCACCCGGCCATGATCCACACCCCGCCGGGCAGGCCCGGCCCCGCCCCCGGTCTTCCCGCTCGCCCGAACCGCCGAATTTCCCCGCATGCCCCTTGGCTCCGCACCTGCCGTGGCCAAGACTGAGCCGATGACGCAGCGCGCGGAACTCGCGACCGTACTGGACCGACTGGCCGTGGACGAGTTGGTGACCGCGTACGCGGTGACGGTGGACGACGGCGACTGGCCGGCGTACCCGGCCCTGTTCACGCCCGGCGGGAGAGCCGACTACCGCTCGTCCGGCGGGATCGAGGGCGAGGCCGGGCAGGTCGCCGGGTGGCTCGCCGAGAACCTGGCGCGGTTCGCCGTACGGCAGCACCTGATCGTCAACCGGCGGGTGCGGTTCGGGGTCCTGGAGCATGACACCGGGGACACCGCGCGGGTGCGGGCCGACTATCTCAACCCGATGCGCCGAACCGGCGGGGACCACCCGGCCCCGCCGGATCTGGAGTGCGGCGGCCGGTACGACTTCGGGCTGCTGCGCACGCCGGACGGCTGGCGGATCGGCGAGGTCGTGGTCACGGAGAAGTGGCGGAGGACGGCCGAGCAGCGGTGAGGGCCGGGAGAGCCAGGGGGCATAGGCCAGGCGGTCAGGGGGCATAGGCCAGGGGGCTCGGGCCAGGGCGTGGGGTGGCGAGGGCGTCTGATCGCCGGGTTCCGGGGTGGGATGTGACGGTCCCGAAACGGGGATCGGCGGAAAACCGGCAGCTCCCCGCTGCAGGGGCGGCAGACCCCCGCCGCAGGGGCCGGCGGGCCCCCGTCGGAGACACCGGCAGGCCCCCTGTCGTAGATCGCTTGCGACGCGCACACTGGAGCCCTGGGGTAGGGAGGCTCCGCATGACGACGATCGAACGCTGGCTGGCCATTCCCTGGCGTCGCTCCGTCGTCCTCGCCCTCGCGGGTGCCCTGCCCGTCCTGGCGTTCCCGGCGCCGTCGCTGTGGTGGTTCGCGTACGTCGCCCTCGTCCCATGGCTGCTGCTGGCCCGCTCGGCGCCGACCGGGCGGCGGGCCGCGTACGACGGCTGGTGCGGCGGCTTCGGCTATCTGGTGGCGGTGCACCACTGGCTGCTGCCGAGCCTGCATGTGTTCATCTTCCTGATAGGCGCGCTGCTCGGACTGCTCTGGATGCCCTGGGGCTGGCTGGTGCGCCGGTATCTGGGCGGCACCCCCGCCCCCGGCCGGTGCGCCGTCGCGCTCCTCGTGCTGCCCTCGGGCTGGCTGCTGGTGGAGCTGGTCCGCTCCTGGCAGGGGCTCGGCGGACCCTGGGGCATCCTGGGCGCCAGCCAGTGGCAGGTGGCGCTGGCGCTGCGGCTGGCTTCCGTCGGCGGGGTATGGCTGCTGAGCTTCCTGCTGGTGGCCGTGAACGTGGCGGCGGCCGTGCTGATCGCGGTGCGCGGCGCCCGGCTGCCCGCGGTGGCCACGGTGCTCGCCACCGCCGCCGCGACCACCGCCGCCTGGGCCTGGGCGCCCCGGCCGCAGATCGACGGCCGGACGCGGATCGCCGTCGTACAGCCGGGCGTCGTGACCGGGCGGGACAGCCCGGAGCTGCGTTTCGACCGGGAGGAGCGGCTGACCCGGCGGCTCGCCGGGCAGGACGTCGACCTGGTGGTGTGGGGCGAGTCCAGCGTCGGCTACGACCTCGCCGACCGGCCCGACCTGGCCCGGCGGATCGCCGCGCTGTCCCGCGCGACCGGCGCCGACGTCCTGGTGAACGTGGACGCCCGCCGCTCCGACCGGCCCGGCATCTACAAGAGTTCGGTGCTGATCGGCCCCAACGGCCCCACCGGCGACCGGTACGACAAGATGCGCCTCGTCCCGTTCGGCGAGTACATACCCGCCCGTTCCCTGCTCGGCTGGGCCACCTCGGTGGGCAAGGCGGCCGGCGAGGACCGCAGGCGCGGCACCGAGCAGGTCGTGATGAACGTGGGGCACGGACTGCGGATCGGCCCGCTGATCTGCTTCGAGACCGCGTTCCCCGACATGAGCCGGCATCTCGCCGAGGACGGCGCGGACGTGCTCCTCGGCCAGTCCTCCACCTCCACCTTCCAGCACAGCTGGGCGCCGGAGCAGCACGCCTCGCTGGCCGCGCTGCGTGCCGCCGAGACCGGCCGCCCGATGGTGCACGCGACCCTCACCGGCGTCTCCGCCGCGTACGGACCCGGCGGACAGCGGCTCGGCCCCTGGCTGGGGACCGATGCGAGCACCGCACGCGTGTACGACGTGCCGCTCGCGCACGGCATCACGCCGTACGTCCGCTACGGCGACTGGCCGGTGCACGCCGCACTGCTGGTGCTGACCGCGCTGTGCGCCGGCGAGGGGGCGCGAGCGCTCAGGCCGCGCCGGGAAGGTCCTGAACCGCTCGTACCACCCGCTCGCACAGCTCATGGGTCGCCAGCGCGTCCCGGCCGCTGAGCAGGTGCCCGGCGCGCACCGCGTCCAGGAAGGTGTGGACCGCCTGTTCGATGCCGCGCTGCCGGGCCACCGGCACCCAGTCGCCGCGCCGGCGCAGGGTCGGCTGGCCCTTGTGGTCGATCACCTCGGCGAGGTTGAGCACCTGGCGCTTGGCGTCCTGCCCGGAGACCTCCAGGATCTCCTCCGTGGAGCCGCTGAGCCGGTTCATCACGCCGAGCGCGGTGAAGCCGGCGCCGCCGAGCTGGAGCACCACGTGGTGCAGCAGCCCGTCCCGGACCCGGCCGCGGACCGTGACCTCGTCGACCGGGCCCGGCGCCAGGAAGCGCAGGGTGTCGACGACGTGCACGAAGTCGTCCAGGATCATCGAGCGCGGCTCCTCGGGCAGCCCGACCCGGTTCTTCTGGAGCAGGATCAGCTCGCGCGGGTGCTCCAGGCACTGGGCGTAACCGGGGGCGTAGCGCCGGTTGAAGCCGACGAAGAGGGAGACGCCGCGCGCCTCGGCCAGCTCCACCAGCCGCTCGGAGTCCGCGAATCGGAAGGCGAGCGGCTTGTCGACGTACGTCGGGACGCCCGCCGTCAGCAGCCGGGTGACGATCTCGGGGTGGGCGGCGGTGGGGGCGTGCACGAAGGCCGCGTCGAGCCCGGCGGCGACCAGCGAGTCGAGGCTGTCGTGCCGCTGCCCGGCGGGCAGGTGCAGTCCGTCGGCGACCCGCGCGAGGGTGGCGGGGGTGCGGGTGTGCAGATGGAGCTCGACCTCGGGCAGCGCGCCCAGCACCGGCAGATACGCCTTCCGCGCGATGTCCCCGAGTCCGATGCAGCCGACCTTCACGTGTCTCTCCCCTGCGCTTCGCCCGCCTGTACGTCCTCGGCAGCATACGGGGGCCGCCAGTCGGCGATGCCGTCGAAGCCGCGCAGGAAGAGGGCGGGGCCGACCCTGGACAGGGCGGCCATCGCGGAGTCCCGGACGGCGACGGCCAGGCGACCGCCGGCCATGTTGACGCGGGCGATCCTGACGGCCTGGCGGGCGACGGCGGTCGTGCGCGGGAGCCGGGCGGCGGTGTAGGCGGCGAGGTCACCGGCGTGGTGGGCGAGGACGACGGCGTCCTCGATGGCCTGGTTGCCGCCCTGGCCGAGGGTGGGCGGCATGGCGTGCGCGGCGTCGCCGAGGAGGGCGACGCGGCCCGCGTGGTAGGCGGGCGGCGGGGTCGCGATGTGGTGCACGTCGTGCCGCAGGACGTCCTCGGGCCGGGTGGCGGCGAGCACGGCGGGGACGGGGTGGTGCCAGTCGCCGTAGCGGCGCAGGAGTTCGGCGCGTTCGTCGTCCGGGGCGCGGCCGCCCGGCGGGGTGACGGCCGCGGCGTAGGCGTACACCCGGCCGTCCCGCACCGGATGCGTCCCCCACAACCGCCCGCGCCCCCAGGTCTCATGGGAGGCGAACTCGACGCCGGGCAACGGGATCAGGACCCGCCAAGTGGTGAACCCGGCGTACGCCGGCCCCGGATGGGCGGGGAACAGGGCGGCGCGGACACGGGAGTTGACGCCGTCCGCGCCGACGGCCAGCTCGGCCTCCAGTTCCTCGCCGGCGGCGGGGTCGCCGGGATCGGCGGGCCGGGTGCGCACCCGCGCGGGCCGCGTCCCGTCGCCCGGTTCGGCGAGGGTGGCCAGGGTTGCCGTGCGCACGCTGCCGGCCGGGAGCAGCGCGGCGAGGCGGCCGATCAGGGTGGCTCGGGGCAGCAGCACCAGCGGGTCGCCGAAGCGGGCGGTCGCGGTGGCGGCGTCGCCGCGCGAGAGCCAGCGGCCGGACGGGGCGCGCAGGCCGCCGTCGCCCTGCCAGGCGGCCAGGTCGCGGATCTCGTCGCCGATGCCGAGGACGTCGAGGGCGCGCAGCGCGTTGGGGGCGAGGGAGATCGCGGCGCCGACCGGTGCCAGTGAGCGGGCCCGCTCCAGCACGGTCACCTCCCAGCCGCGCCGGTGCAGTGCCGCGGCCGCGGCCAGCCCCCCGATCCCGCCGCCGATGACGACCGCACGCGCCGACCCTGCCATGGCTCTCCCCTTCCTCACTACAACTGTAGTGCTCACCACGCTACTACAGCCGTAGTGCGACGGATAGGGTCTCCCCATGTCCGCACGCACCACCACCGGCCCGTCCCGCGCCGGCCTCGTCGCCGACACCGCGCTCGCCCTGCTCGCCGAGCGCGGGATGCGGGGGCTGACCCACCGGGCCGTGGACGAGGCCGCCGGACTCCCGCCGGGCTCGACCTCGAACGTGGCGCGCACCCGGCAGGCGCTGCTGGAACTCGCGGTACGCCGGCACGCCGAGCGCGAGGCGCGGCTCCTCCCCCCGGCCGAACCGTCCGGCCCGGCCGGCGACCTCGACACGCTGGCCGACGGGCTCGCCCTCGCCGTGCACCGCTCGCTCACGCGGGGCCGCGCGCTGCTCATCGCCCGCTACGAACTCGCCCTGGAGGCCACCCGCCGCCCCGAGCTGCGCGCCTACTACGACCGCGCCGGCGCCGTCTTCAAGGAACAGCTGGCCGCGCTGCTCACGGCCGCCGGCTCCGCCGACCCGGACCGGCATGTGCTGTCGCTCATCGCCTGGGCGGACGGCCTGATGTTCGCGTGCGCGGCGGGCTCGTTCAGCACGGAGGTGCCGGACCGGGCGACGATCCGGGCGGGAGTGCGGGAGCTGCTCGCGGGGATGCTGGGCCGCTGAAATCTCCTGGAAGCCGCCGCACTTGACCGGCGAGGATGGGGCCATGCCGAACGAACGCAACGAACCCGCCCTGAACGCCGGCGAACGCGAGATGCTGGAGGGCTGGCTGGACTTCCACCGCCGGACCCTGATCGCGAAGTGCGAGGGACTGACCGACGAGCAGCTGCGCACCGCCCCGGTGCCGCCCTCGGAGCTGACCCTGATGGGGCTGGTGCGGCACATGGCCGAGGTGGAGCGTGCCTGGTTCCGCACGGTGATGGCGGGCGAGGACGCCGGCTCGATCTACTGCTCCGATGCGGACGCGGACGGCGACTTCCACGCCACCGAGGCCGACACCTGGCAGGAGGCCCACGCCACCTGGCAGGCGGAGGTCGAGGCGGCCGGGCGGATCGCGGCCGGGCGGGAGCTGGACGAACTCTCCCGAGGGAAGAGCCGGTTCAGCGAGGAACCCTTCAGCCTCCGCTGGATCTACACCCACATGATCGAGGAGTACGCCCGGCACAACGGCCACGCCGATCTGCTCCGGGAGCGGATCGACGGCGCCACCGGCGTCTGAGGCGTCAGCTCCAGCACACGGAATCCCCTCATTCGGTGCGGGAGTTCACCCGAACGGGGGCACCCGGCTCGCTTCTTTGATGCCAAACGGGTCCAAAACCAGCATCGTTGCCCGAGTGCATCGAACGACGACCACCGCAGCGCTTCTGGTCACCGTCGCCGTCTCGGCCCTCACCGGCTGTGTGACGGTACGGCACACGGCGGCACCGGGACCGCCTCCGGGTGCCGCGCCCTCGCTCCAGCCGGCGCCCCGCACGGACGGCAGCGCGTCACCACGGGTGGTGCAGGCACCGGCGCGGGAGGCACTGGAGATGGTCGGCCCGTCCAAGGGCCCGGCACCCGCCCCCAAGGCCGCCCCGCACGGAAGTCCGGCCGCCCCGCCGCCCACGCACCCGCCCGCTCCCCCGCGCCCCCAGCCACCCCGTGCGCACCGCCTCCCGCAGGCACCCCCGCGCACCTCCCAGCGGGTCCCCGCGGACGTCTGCGACCTGGGCCGCGAGTACGGCGGCTGGCGCGGCAACAGCCCGGAGTCGGAGATCTGCGAGCGGACGTACGGCCACCACTGAACGACCCGGCGCCCCGGCTGAACGCAGCGGCCCTCGTCGACCGGCCCCTCCGACGGCGTCCCCCCTTGTCGTCGGCCCCCTCAGAAGTCGGCCTCCCCGACCCCGCACCGCCCCCTCAGCTGGGCCGCTGCCGAGGCGGCCCCCAGGGCCCCCCGCCCGACGGGCCCTCCTCCAGCCTCAGCTCAAGCCGGCCGATCGCCGCCCGGACCCCCTCGCCGTACCCGTCGTCCGCGAGGGCGTCCGCGGTGGTGCGGGCGTGGTCGAGGTGGGTGCGGGCGGCCTCGGTGCGGCCCAGCTTCACGTAGTCCGCGGCCAGGTTGAGGTGGAGGGAGGGGAAGAAGCCCGGCACGCCCCGCGCGTCGCCGTCGGGGAGTTCGCGGGCCGCCGCCAACGCCCGCAGGTCCCAGGCCAGTTCGTCCTCGGGGTCGTCCTGGGTGTCGGCGAGGTAGTGGGCCAGGGTGCAGCGGTGCAGCGGGTCGCCGTCCTCGCCGATCTCCGTCCACAGGTCGAGGAAGCGGCCGCGGGCCTCCTCGCGGTCGCCGGCGTGGTGCAGCATCACGACCTGGCCGATCCGCGTCAGCACCTCGTCCAGGGCCGTCTGTTCCCGTCGCTCCGCCACCGCGTCCTCCGGCGATCGTCCGCTGTCGTGCACCGACGCTAACCGGCGCCGCCCGGATTCCCGGTCAGGCGGCGCCGACTCCTCCGTCAGCCCAGGTCCGGGATGCGCCAGTCGATCGGCTCGTGGCCCTGGCGGGCGATCGCCTCGTTGATCTGGGTGAAGGGGCGGGAGCCGAAGAACTTCCTCGCGGACAGCGGGGAGGGGTGGGCTCCCTTGACCACCACATGCCGGCCCTCGTCGATCAGCGGGAGCTTCTTCTGCGCGTAGTTGCCCCACAGCACGAACACCGCCGGGTCGGGACGGGCGTCCACCGCGCGGATCACGGCGTCGGTGAACTTCTCCCAGCCCTTGCCCTTGTGCGAGTTGGCCTCGCCGGCCCGCACGGTGAGGACCGCGTTGAGCAGCAGCACGCCCTGCCGGGCCCACGGCATCAGATAGCCGTTGTCCGGGACCGGGAGGCCCAGTTCGTCCTGCATCTCCTTGTAGATGTTGCGCAGCGAGGGCGGGGTCTTCACGCCCGGCCGGACCGAGAAGCACAGACCGTGGCCCTGGCCCTCGCCGTGGTACGGGTCCTGGCCGAGGACGAGGACCTTCACCTTGTCGTACGGCGTGGCGTCCAGCGCGGCGAAGACCTCCTCGCGCGGCGGGTAGACGGGGCCCTTCGCCCGCTCCTCCTCGACGAACTCGGTCAGCTCCTTGAAGTAGGGCTGCTCCAGTTCGTCGCCCAGAACCCCGCGCCAGGACTCGGGCAGCATGGCGATGTCGGTCACGTCAACGTCCTCACGATGTCGATCAATTACCGCGTGCGGTCACTTCAGGATTCAGAACCTACAGGCGACCACTGACAGCGCTCCCCCGCAGGTCCGCTCCCCGCCGCTCACCAGCTGGTTTTGCGGTGCAGCGTCCACATCATCATGATCGTCGAGGGGTCGAGGGCCTGCTCGCCGCCGGATATGTCGTCGCTGGCCGCCACGTACTGCCGACCCTGCCACAGCGGCAGCAGCCGGGCGTCGCTCGCGATGATCCGCTGGGCCTGCTCCATGTCGCCGACGGTCCTGGCGCGGTCGCTCTGGGCGCGCGAGTGCGGCAGCAGCCGGCCGGTGATCTCCTTGGCCGGATAGGGCGTGCCGAGCGCGTTGTGCTCGCCGGTGAAGGGCGCGATGAAGTTGTCCGCGTCGGGGAAGTCCGGGGACCAGCCGCGGCCGAACACCGGGTACTCGCCCTTCTGGTAGCCGACCACATACGTCTTCCAGGGGCGGCTTTTGAGGGTGACGGTGAACAGTCCGGAGCCCTCCAGCTGCCGCTTGAGCTCCTTGAACATCAGGGCGGTCTCGGAGCCGTAGCGGTCGGTGGTGTACCAGAGGGTCAGCGGGACCTTCTGGTGGATGCCCGCGTCCTGGAGGATCGTGCGGGCCTTGGTGGTGCTCGGGTCGCCGTACTCGTCGAAGAAGGCGGTGGTGTGGCCGACGAGGCCCTTGGGGACCATCGAGTACAGCGGGTCGACGGTGTCCTTGTAGACCTTGTGGGCGATGGCGCCCCGGTCCACGAGCTGGGCGATCGCCTTGCGCACGGCCGGCCGCCCGGCCCAGGGGTCCTCGGGGTCGAACACCAGGTAGCTGATGTCCGTGCCGGCGCCGTCCACGAGCTGGAGGTCGGAGTTGCCCTGCTGCTGGAGCGCGAGGATGTCGTCGGCGCCGAGACCCCGGTAGGTGACGTCGATCCGCTTGTCGCGCAGCGCCTTGACCATGCCGGCGGAGTCCTGGAAGTAGCGGATGGTCACCGCGTCGTTCTGCCGCCGGGCGAAGCCGTGGTAATCGCCGTTGCCGGTCAGGACGGCCTGCCGGCCCTCCTGGTACGACGTGAGCTTGTACGGCCCCGAGCCGTCGGCCCCGGAGTCCTTGCGCAGGGCGCGGGCCGGGTAGTCCTTCGGGTCCACGATCGACAGGGCCGGGGTGGCGAGCACGAACGGGAAGGTGGCGTCGGACCTGCTCAGGTGGAACACGATCCCGCGGTCGCCGGAGGTGTCCACCCGGTCGAGGCTGCCGAGGAGCCCGGCGGGGCCGGCCGGGGCGTTGATGGCGCGGATGCGGTCGACGGAGTACTTGACCGCGCGGGCGTCGAGCGGGTCGCCGTCGGCGAATTTCAGGCCCGCGCGCAGCGTGCAGCGGTAGGTGCGGCTGGAGGAGTCGGTGAAGGCGCAGCTCCGGGCGGCGTCGGGCTGGGGGGTCGTCGCGCCGTTCGGGTAGGCGAGGAGCGTCTGGTAGATGTTCCGGTACAGCTCCCAGGAACCGTCCCAGGCGCCGGCCGGGTCGAGGGTGCTGGGCGCGCTGGTGGTGCCGACCACGATCGGGTCCCCGCTGCCCGAGTTCCCGTCGGACAGCAGGCCGCAGCCGCCGGCGGCCAGCGACACGGACGCGATCGCCGTGACTGACCGCAGGAATCGGTTCCGGTTGGACAACGCGCACGCTCCTCGATCCGCCTACCGGGGTCGGCAGACCTTACCTCAGCGTCGGTGCGCCCAACCTCCCCTGGAACATGGCCACTTGATCGAAAAAGCGGTGACGACGTTGTCATCCGCCCCTGTGTTCGCTGTGCGGTGTTCCGGGCGCCGGTCCGTCCGGAATCCGGCGCCCGGAAGGCGGTTTCACACCCCGGCGTTGAGGAAGAGTCCACCGTCCACGACGAGGGTCTGACCGGTGACCCAGTCGGACTGCTCGGAGGTGAGGAAGGCCGCGGCGCCGCCGATGTCGGACGGCACGCCGAGCCGGCCCAGCGGATAGGCGGCGGCCGCCTCCTCCTCGCGGCCCTCGTACAGGGCCTGGGCGAACTTCGTCTTGACCACGGCCGGGGCGATCGCGTTGACCCGCACCCTGGGCGCGAACTCGTGCGCCAGCTGCTGGGTCAGGTTGATCATCGCGGCCTTGCTGACGCCGTAGGCGCCGATGAACGGCGAGGGCGCGAGGCCCGCGATCGAGGCGATGTTGACGATCGCGCCGCCGTTGTCCTTCTGCCAGGCGTGCCAGGTCTTCTGGGCGAAGCCGAGCGCGGAGATCACATTGGTCTCGAAGACCTTGCGGGCGACGTTCAGGTCCAGGTCCGCGATGGGCCCGAAGACCGGGTTGGTGCCCGCGTTGTTGACCAGGTGGTCCAGGCGGCCGAAGGCCTCCATGGTGCGCTCGACGGCCTCGCTCTGGTGGTCGAGGTCGTGCGCCTTGCCGGCCACGCCGATGACCCGCTCTGCGCCGAGCTTGTCGACGGCCTCCTTGAGCGCGTCCTCGTTGCGGCCGGTGATGCACACCCGGTCGCCGCGCGCGACGAGGGCCTCGGCGACGCCGTAGCCGATGCCGCGGCTGGCGCCGGTGACGAGGGCGACCTTGCCGGACAGGGGCGGGAGTTCTGCGGAAGTCATGTGCCTGTCCCCTAGTCGAGCGGCCCGCCGGCGACGTACAGCACCTGGCCGGAGACGAATCCGGCCGCCTCGCCGGTGAAGAAGGCGATGGCGTTGGCGATGTCCTCGGGCTCGCCGACGCGCTGTACCGGGATGGCGCCCGCGGCGGCCTTCTTGAAGTCCTCGAAGCCCATGCCGACGCGCTCGGCGGTGGCCTTGGTCATCTCGGTGGCGATGAAACCGGGGGCGACGGCGTTGGCGGTGATGCCGAACTTGCCCAGCTCGATGGCGAGGGTCTTGGTGAAGCCCTGGAGACCCGCCTTGGCGGCCGAGTAGTTGGCCTGGCCCCGGTTGCCGAGCGCCGAGGAGGAGGACAGGTTGACGATCCGGCCGAAGCCGGCGTCGACCATGTGCTTCTGCACGGCCTTGGTCATCAGGAACGAGCCGCGCAGGTGCACGTTCAGGACGGTGTCCCAGTCGGAGACGCTCATCTTGAACAGCAGGTTGTCGCGCAGCACGCCCGCGTTGTTGACCAGGATCGTCGGGGCGCCCAGCTCCGCGACGATCCGGGCGACGGCGGCCTCGACCTGCGCCTCGTCGGAGACGTCGGCGCCGACCGCGATGGCCTTGCCGCCGGCCGCGGTGATCTTCTCGACGGTGTCCTTGCAGGCGGCCTCGTCCAGGTCGATGACGGCGACCGCGCGGCCCTCGGCGGCCAGCCGTACGGCGGTGGCGGCGCCGATGCCGCGCGCCGCGCCGGTGACGACCGCGACCCGCTGTTCAGTGGTGGACATGTGCTGTTTCTCCTCGCCCTTGAGAGATCCCGTACGACCCTTCGCGAGGGCCTTCCGGTGCGGTGAGCGACCGCTTAGTATCTTCAGCCCACACGACGCTAGAAGCCCTGGCACCCGGTGTCAACGGCTCATCCGGCCGTTGTGATCCATTACCTCACCAGGAGGTCCAGCAATCGCTCCGTCTCGGCGGCCGGGTCGGCGGTCAGGCCGGTGTGCACCGGGCCGGGCTGGACCACGGTGGAGCGGGGCGCGATCAGCCAGCGGAAGCGCCGCCCGGCGTCGTCCCCGGCCGCCTGTCCGGCCGCCGCGCCGCCCGCGCAGTGCCGCTCGATCGCGGTGAGCGCCGCCCTGATCCCGGCCGCGTCGGCCGCCGGGTCCAGGGCGCGCAGCCGGTCCTCGTCCAGATGGGTGCGGGCACCGACGTAGCCCTGGGCGCGGCAGTAGACGGCCACGCCCGCGTTGAAACACTCCCCGCGCTCGATCCGGGGTACGACCCTGATCAGCGCGTACTCGAAGACGTCCCGGTCGCCGCCCTGGCCGGCTCGGGTGATGTGGCGCTCGGTGACATGGCCGGCCATGTGGATGTGGGTCTCGCTCACTTGTCCTCCTGGGGGCCGGTGCCGGTGATGCGGTCGGCGATGACGGCGGCACGGGCGAGCAGCGGGCGCGCGTAGGCCCGGCGCAGTTCGTCCGGGGTGCCGAAGCCGGGTTCACCGGTGAGCCAGGCGTCCGGGATCTCGGCGGTGACCTCGGCGAGCAGGTCCTCGGTGACGCGGGGCGCGAGGTCGGCGGCGGCCGCCGCGAGGTCCGGGGCGAAGCCGGCGAGGGCGTGCTCGGCGGCGTCGTAGGGGCGGGCGGCGGACTTCTCGGCGGCGGGCCAGTTGTGGTGCCAGATCATGGTGGCGCCGTGGTCGATGAGCCACAGCTCGCCCCGGTGGACCAGAAGGTTGGGATTGCGCCAGGAGCGGTCCACGTTGTTGATCAGCGCGTCGAACCAGATGATCCGTCCGGCCTCCTCGGGGCTCACCGCGAAGGCGAGGGGGTCGTAGCCGAGGGCGCCGGAGAGGAAGTCCATGCCGAGGTTGGTGCCGCCGCTGCCCCGCAGCAACTCCTGCACCTGCGGCTCGGGTTCGCCGAGCCCGAGCACCGCGTCCAGCTCGACGGTGACCAGGCGGGGCGCCCGGAGGCCGAGGCGCCGGGCGAGTTCGCCGCACACCACCTCGGCGACCAGGGTCTTGCGGCCCTGTCCGGCTCCGGTGAACTTCATGACGTAGGTCCCGAAGTCGTCGGCCTCGACGAGCCCCGGCAGCGAGCCGCCCTCACGCAGCGGCGTGATGTAGCGGGTCGCGGTGACTTCCTTGAGCATCGCCCCAGGTTACTGGGGCCGCCCGCGACACGGGGGCCGGAGGCGGCCGGGCGCCTCGGCGGCAGCCGGGGTCGCGCGACAGTGCGTCGCCGCCGGTTCCGTGCGGCGGGGCGCCGTAGGGAACAGGCGACGAGCGGGCCCCGCGGCGCCGGGCCGCAGGATCAGCCGACCTTCCGCGCGGCCGTGCGCAGCGCCTCGACCGCCGCGCGGATGGAGGGGCGGCGGTCGGCGTCGGCGCGCCAGATGACGTAGACGTGCCGGCGCACGCGCTGGGTGAGGGGTACGAGGACCGCGCCGTCCGGCACCGGATGGCGGCCCAGCAGCGGCGCGATGCACACCCCCAACCCGGCGGCCACGAGCTGGAGTTGGGTGTGCGTCTCGCCCGCGCGGTGACCGACGATCGGCTCGACGCCCTTGGAGCGCAGGGTGAACATCAGCCACTCGTGGCAGAACTCCCCCTCGCCCCAGGTGATCCACTCGTCCTCGGCGAACTCGGCGAGGTCCACCTCGGTGCGGTCGGCGAGCCGGTGTCCCGCGGGCATGGCGACCTCGGCCGGGTCGTCCAGGAGCGGCGCCTTGACCAGTCCGTCGGGGACCGGCATCGGCTTGTTGTACCAGTCCAGGACCACCGCGAGATCGAGGTCGCCGCGCACCACGGCGGCGATGCCCTGCTCCGGTTCCAGCTCGCTGGAGCGCACCCGCAGCCCCGGATGCTCGGCGCGCAGCGCCCGCAGCGCCACCGGGAACAGGCCGCGGGCGGCGGTGGGGAACGCGGACAGCCGCAGCTCGCCGACGACCTGCCCGCGGTGCGCCTCCAGGTCCGACTCGGCCAGCTCCACCTGCGACAGGATCCGTGCCGCGTGCTCCGAGAGCAGCCGGCCGGCATCGGTGAGCCGTACGCCCCGGCCGTTCTTCGCGAGGAGCTGCTGGTTGATCTCGCGTTCCAGCTTGCCCAGCTGCTGGGAGACGGCGGACGTGGTGACGTGCAGCGCGTCGGCGGCGGCGCTGACCGAGCCGTGCCGGGCCAGGGCGTCCAGGGTGCGCAGGCGCTCCAAGTTCAACATATAAGCGATCCTACGAGATACCCGGTGAGATTTCTCGATTGTGCTAAGAAGTTTGATCCCGCATCGTTGTCGTCATGAGCACGGTCACCACACCCCGAACCCAGTCCCCCACCACCCCGGACCCGTCACCGTCCCGCCCCCGCCTCGACTGGCGGCTGCGCTTCGGCGCCCTGTCCCTGATCTGGGGCTTCAGCTTTCTGCTGATCAAGGTGGGGACCAGCGGGTACGCGCCGTTCCAGGTCACCCTCGGCCGGCTGGTCTTCGGTACGGCGGTGCTGGTGGCGGCGATGGCCGTCAAGCGGGAGCGGCTGCCGCGCGGGGGCCGGCTGTGGGCGCACATGGCGGTCGCCGCGTTCTTCCTGAACGCCCTGCCGTTCTCCCTCTTCGCCTACTCCGAGCTGACCATTCCGTCCACGCTGGCCGGCATCTGCAACGCCACGTCGCCGCTGTGGGGCATGGCGCTGTCCGTCGTCGCGCTCTCCGAGGACCGGCCCACGCGCATCCGGGTCGCCGGACTGGGGCTCGGGTTTCTCGGGGTGCTGACGGTGCTCGGCGCCTGGCAGGGCTTCCACGGCCTCGACGCCACCGGCACGGCGATGGCCCTGCTCGCCTCGGTGAGCTACCCGGTGGGCTGGATCTACGTCCGGCGGACGCTCGCGGGCACCGGCAACTCCCATCTGTCGATGACCGGCGGCCAGTTGCTGGTGGCCACGGTGCAACTGGTCGTGGTGACCCCGCTGTTCACCGGCATGCCGAAGCACTTCGCCCTGGTGCCGCTGCTGGCCGTCGCCGCGCTGGGCGCACTCGGCACGGGACTCGCGGTGCTCCTCCAGTACGGCCTGGTCGCCGAAGTCGGGCCCACGACGGCGCAGATGGTCACGTACTTCATTCCGGTGATCGCGACTGCGGCAGGGGTGGCGATCCTCGGGGAGTCGCTGCGCTGGAACACGCCCGTGGGGGCGGTGATCGTGCTCGCGGGGGCGGCGCTCACACAGGTGCGGGGGAAGAAGGGCGCCACACGCTCGTAGAGCGGCTGCTCCCGGACCACCGCGCCACGGCCCGCACCGCCCCGCCGCACCCCACGTCGGCAGGGGAACGACAACGCGCGGATGCGCTCGCTCAGACTCGTTCCGCCCGTCCGGCCGGGCATGGCGCGAGGCCCGTCGTGGGGGCGGGTCGGCGGGCGAGGTCGGGCAGGACGGTGGCCAGGCCGGCCAGTGCCATGGACGCGCCGAGCCAGAGCGGGGCACGCAGGCCCCACCTGTCGATCGCGACGGCTCCGAGGGAGGAGCCGAGGATGATGCCGAGCGTGATGAAGGAGGAGTGGACGGTGTTGACCAGCGGGCCGGCGTTTCCGGTGCGCTGGACGCGGGTGGCCATAGCCGGGTTCATGGTGACGCCGGCCATGCCGATGCCCATCACGCAGACGACGGCCGGTGCGGGCAGGTCGGCGAAGAGGGCGAAGCCCGCCAGGAACAGGATGTTGAGGACGAGGCCGGCGGCGAGGACCGGGACGGTGTGGCGGTCGGCGAAGCGGCCGACGACGTTGTTGCCGGCCACGGTGGCGGCACCGTACGCGATCAGCAGGAGGGGGACGGTGCCGCCGGAGAAGCCGGTGAGGTCGGTGAGGATCGGGTCGAAGTAGCTGAAGGCGGAGAAGGTGGCGCCGATGATGAGCGTGCTGGTGGACAGCACCAGCCACAGCTTGGGCTTCCTGAAGACGCCGACCTCCTGCCGGAAGCCGCCGCCCTCGGCGCGCTCGATGCGGGGCACGCCGAACAGGGTGGTCACGGCGGCGATCATGGTGATGGCGGTGATGGTCCAGAACGCCGCGCGCCAGCCGAACCGCTCGCCGACCAGGGTGGACAGGGGCAGTCCGAGCAGGGTGCCGAGCATCAGGCCGTTCATCGCGACGGCGATCGCGCGCCCGCGCACCTCCGGGCGGGTGATCTGGGCGCACATCGAGATGCCCACACCGAAGAAGGCCTGGGAGGCGATGCCGGTGACGACCCGCGCGATAAGCATCGTGGAGTAGCCGGTCGCGGTGGCCGCCAGGACGTTGCCCGCCAGGAAGACGGCGAACAGCAGCATCAGTGCCGTCCGTGGCGGAAGTTTCATGACCGCCACGGTGAGGAACGGGCCGCCGAGCGCCATGGCCACCGCGAACGCGGTGATGAGGTAACCGATCTGGGGGATGGAGGCGTTCAGGCCGTCGGCCAGCTGCGGCATCAGTCCGGCGACCACGAACTCGCTGGTCACCATGGCGAAGATGCCGAGCGCCAGGACGTATACGGCACGGGGCACGGTTCGGTCTCCTCGGGGAGTCGGTATTCGTTGGGTCATGGAGCGATCGGTTATGGATCGATCAGTTCAAAACGTGGGTACGAGCGTGCTCCGCACCAGGCCGGCGCGGAGGGCGGCTCAGTGGGTCAGCGCGTCCAGGGCGACTTCGGCGATCGACTCCAGCGCGGTCCGGTCGGCGCCGCCCTGGCTGGAGACGCGCATGCCGCCGATCGCCGCGTTGATGAAGCGGGCGAGCGCTCCGGCGTCCCGCCGGGAGGTGATACTGCCGTCCCGGCGGCCCTCCTCGATCACCGCGCGCAGCGCCGAGAGCCTGCGGGCCGTGTCACGCTCCAGCATGCCCACCGCCCGGCTGTCGCGGCCGGCCAGTTCGACCGTGGTGTTCACGGTCAGACAGCCCAGGCTGCGACCGCCGGCCCGGTGCTCGGTCTCGCCGTCGACGACCATGGCGAACAGCGCGCGGATGCGATCGGCGGCGCTGCGCCGGGTGTCCTCCAGGAGGGCCAGCTGGGCGGTGGTCATGGTGTCGATGTAGTGGGCCAGCGCACGCTCGAACAGGTCGCGCTTGCTCTTGAACGTGTTGTAGATACTGCTGCGCCCCAGCCCGGTGGCTTCGCACAGGTCCTGGGTGGAAGTGGCCTCGTAGCCCTTCTCCCAGAACGTGTGCATCGCCGCGTCCAGGGCCCGTTCCTCGTCGAACATCCGCGGTCGGGCCATGGCGGCAGCTTAGCGGTTTTGGATCGGTCGTTGCAATACGGGGAGGCGCGCCGCGACTCCGCGTGACGCGCCGTCAGCCATAGACACGTGCCGGTGACGGTCGTACCGCCGCCTCGACCGCCTCCGCCAGCGGTTCGATGTCCCGTGGGGTCAGCGGGGACACCGTGATGCGGACGGCCGGGGGGCTGGACAGGCGGAAGCGGGCGCCCGGAGCGACGCCCCACCCGGACTGGAGGAGGCGGGCGACGGTGGCCGTCTCGTCGGGAACCGGGATCCAGACGTTCATGCCGGTACGCCCACGCGCCTCGATGCCACGGACGGCCAGCGCCTCGATCAGGGGCTGCCGCCGGGAGCGGTACGACTGCGCCACCGCCGTTCGGTCCACCGCGCCCTCGATCCACAGATGGGCCACCGCCCGCTGGAGCACCAGGCTCACCCAGCCGGGCCCGAGGCGCAGCCGGCCGCGGACCCGGTCGACGGTCACCGGGTCGCCCGCGAGGACGGCGAGGCGCAGATCGGGGCCGTACGTCTTGGCTGCGGAGCGCGCGAAGGCCCAGTGCCGGGTGGCGCCCGCGAGGGGGTGCGGGGGCAGGTCCACGATGCCGTGGCCGTGGTCGTCCTCGATCAGCAGGGTGTTCGGATGCGCGCGCAGCACCCTACGCAGGTCACGCGCGCGGGCGGCGGACACGGCGGCGCCGGTCGGGTTCTGGGCGCGGGCGGTGACGATCAGCGCGCGGGCCCCGTCGGCCAGGGCGCGGGCCAGGTGCTCGGGGGACGGCCCGTCGTCGTCCACGCTCACCGGGACCGTGCGCAGGCCCAGCGCCGGCAGCAGATCGAGGACGCTCCCCCAGCCGGGGTCCTCGACGGCGACCGCGTCACCGGGCCTGAGGTGGGCGGCGAGGACCCGCTCGATGGCGTCGAGGGAGCCCGAGGTGACGGTGAGGGCCCCCGCGGGGACGCCGTCGGCGTCGAGTTCGGCGCGGGCGACGCGGGCCAGCTCGGGGTCGACGGGGTCGTCGCCGTAGAGGACGGCCCGCCGGTCCCCCGCCTCGGCCGCCGCGGCGAGCGCCGGGGCGAGGGGCGGCAGCAGGGCCGGGTCCGGGTTGCCGGTGGACAGGTCGCGGGCGCCCGGCGGCACCTCCACCCGCAGCTGAGCGCGTCCGGTGGTGACCGGCTTGGGCCGCACCCGGCTGCCGCGCCGCCCGGCGGTCTCGATCACCCCGCGCTCGCGCAGCGTGCGGTAGGCGGCCGCGACGGTGTTCGGATTCACCCCCAGCCGGGCCGCCAACTCCCGCATGGGCGGCAGCGGTTGGCCGGGGCGCAGCTCCCCGGTGCCCACCGCGCGTTCGACGTCGGCCGCGATCTCCGCTGCGCCCCGGCCCTCGATCCGATACTCTCCTAGCACAAAACCAATTATGCACTAGTACAAACGCGTATCGCCTGTCGGCTTCGCCTTGGAGGGACCGTCATGCCGGGCACCACCGCGGAAACCCAGCCCACCGTCTACACACCGACCGACCGCACCGTCCCCACCCGCAGCGCGGACCGGGCGTCGTACGACAAAGAGCTGGTGCACGCGATATTGGACGAGGGATACGTCTGCCACCTGGGCTTCGTCCGCGACGGCGCGCCCGTGGTGCTGCCCACGCTGTACGGCCGGGTGGGCGAGCGGCTCTACATCCACGGCTCGACGGGTTCGCGCCCGCTGCGGATGACCGGCGCCGCCGATCCGGGTCTGCCGGTGTGCCTGACCGTGACCCTCGTGGACGGCCTGGTGCTGGCCCGCTCCGCCTTCCACCACTCGATCAACTACCGCTCGGTGGTGGTGCACGGCACCGCGCACGAGGTCACCGACCCCGAGGAGCGGCGCCGCGCGCTGGACGCCCTGGTGGACCACGTCGTTCCGGGGCGCGCCGCCGACTCCCGGCCCGCGAACAAGAAGGAGCTGGCCGCCACCGCGGTGATCCGCCTCGACCTGGACGAGGTCTCCGCGAAGCTGCGCACCGGCGGCGCCAACGACGAGCCCGAGGACCTCGCCCTCCCGCACTGGGCCGGTGTCGTCCCGCTCCGCAAGGGGTACGACGCCCCGGTCCCGAACGCCGACCTGGCGTCCGGGATCGAGCTGCCGGACTACCTCGCCGGGGAGTAACTGCCCTTCGGCGCGGCCGGGTTGTCGCCGGGCCCCGCCGGGCGCCCGTCGCCGCCCCCGCGCCCGGCCGCCTCGCTCACGGTCAGGCCCGCGACCGCCGTGAGCATCAGCAGGGTGCCGATCACGGTGGTGGCCGTGAGCCGCTCGCCGAGCAGCAGCACGGCGAGCACGGCCGCGGTCACCGGCTCCAGCAGCATGATCACGGAGACGGTGGCGGACCGTACGACGGCCGCGCCCGCGAAGTACAGGGCGTACGCGAGCGCCGTGGGCACGGCGGCGATGTAGCACAGGAGCCACAGCAACCGGGCCGGGTGGCCGGTGTGCGGGAGCAGTCCTTCGTGCAGCGCGAACGGCAGCACGCACAGGGTGGTCACCGCGAAGGCCCACACGGTGGTCTCGGACGCGTCGGCGCCGCCGTCCCGGCCCCACCAGCGGGTCAGCAGGGTCATGGCGCCGTAGCCCGCGGCCGACAGCAGCGCGAGCAGCACACCCGCGGGGCGGACGGCCGCGCCCGAGTCACCGAAGGTCAGCACAGCGAGTCCGGCGAGGGCGCCGGCCACCGACAGGACGCCGCCCGCGCCGAGCCGTTCGCCGAGCAGGAGCCGGGCGCCGAGCGCGATGAGCACGGGGCCCGCGCCGAGGGTGACGACGGTGGCCACGGCGAGCCCGGTGGCCGCCACGGCCGCGAAGTAGGCGGTCTGGAACACCGCGAGTCCGAGGCCGGTGGCGAGGGCCTTCAGCACCCGGCGCGCCACCGGTTCGGCCGCGCCCCGCCGGGTCCGCGGGCGCAGACCGCGGCCGGCGAGCAGCAGCAGGAGGCCCAGCGCGCAGCGCCAGAAGGAGAGGCCGAAGGCGCCCATGTCACTGGTCCGGTAGACCAGGGAGGCGGCGGCGCCCGCGGTGCCCCAGGCGGCACCGGTGACGATCAGATACAGCAGGCCGCGCCCTACGGGCAGGCCACTGGAAGTGTGCGAGTTCGAGGTCGAGTTCGGGTTCGATGTCGAGTTCGGCAAGGGAGTTTCTCCGCAGGAACGCACCCGAGGGGTGCGGAAGTTCGGGGGCGGCCCGATCGATCGGGTCGCGCGGACTTCGTCTGCGGGCAGCACCGTCCGGCCCGGCGCCGATCGCGCCGGGCGGGTGTCCCGGAGGCCCGCCTCAGGCGGCCGGGGGCGGAAGTACGAGCGTGGACGGCATGACCAGCACTTTAGGCGGAGGTGCGGTGCCCCGACAACGCCCTTTCCGGGCCGCCGGGGACGACCGGTTCCGGCGACCCCTTGGCGGGCGTCGCGGACTGGGCGATGAACGCGCCGGCCAGGACGATGACGCCGCCGAGGACCTGCGGCGCGGACAGGTGCTCGCCGAGCAGCACCCAGGCCAGCACCGTCGCGATCACCGCCTCCAGACAGGCCACGACCCCGGCGACCTGCGGGGACAGCCGTCGTACCGACAGCACTCCGGTGATGTAGGCGACCACCGTGGCGGCGAGCACGAGCCAGGCGAGCAGGGCGGGGGCGGGTACGGCGGTGCCGTTCATCCGCGCCGAACCGGTGAGCGCGGCCCAGTGGAGCTCCCAGGGGCGGGCCACGGCGGTGAGCACGAGGGCGCCCACGAGCAGGCCGTACGCGATGACGCCGAGCGGGTCCGGCGCCTGTTCGCCCGCGTCGCCGCCCTGGTCGGCGAGGATGAAGTAGCCGACCTGGCAGCAGGCGGCGGCGAGCGCGAACGCCAGGCCCAGCGCGTCGAAGCTCAGCCCCGACCAGACCTCCACCACACAGGCGAGTCCCCCGGCCGCGAGGACGACACCAAGCGCGGCGGCGCGGGTGACGGGCCGCCGCTGCACGAACCGCACCCAGCCGAGCACCAGCGCGGGCGCCAGGTACTCGATGAGCAGCGCCACGCCCACGGGAATGCGGGACAGGGCGGCGAAGTAGCAGGCCTGGACGCCGGCGACGGCGAACAGCCCGAACCCGAGGAGCAGCGCGGGGCGGCGGCGTGGCAGGGCGCGATGGCGCCAGGCGAGCGGCAGCATGACCAGGGCGGCGCCGGTCACCCTCAGCCACACCACGTGCAGCGGGTCGATTCCCGACTCGATCAGCGGCTTGGCGGCCACTCCGGACCCGCCGAAGGCCAGCGCGGAGACGAGCGCGAGGCCCAGACCGACGCCTCTGCCGCCGGTTTCACTGCTCTCAGAGGTACGCACCGGCACATGATGACAGGCGACGACAGGAGCGTCATCCTCGTTGACACCTGTCTCAGGGGGTGGACGGCGGACGGGGGGCCGCGGGGCGAGGATCGACGGCGGACGGGGGCCCGCCGGGGCGGAGACGGACGGCGGATGGGAGTCCGCGGGGCGGGGATCGACGGCGGATGGGATCCGCCGGGGCGGGGACGGACGGCGAACGGGGGTCCGCCGGGGCGGAGACGGACGGCGGACGGGGTCCGCGGGGCGGGATGGACTGCGGGCGGGGCTCCCCCGGAGCCGGGCCCGGTCCTCAGAAATCCGCGTCCTGAGCGAACTCCCCATGACCGCCCGCGCCGAGACCCCCGGAGCCGGTGGCCTCGATCCGGTCGGACAGCTCGCGCGCGTCGATGCCCGCACGCTCCAGGACCTCGACGGCACGCGAGTCCGGGTCGGCGACGAGCGCGGCGAACAGATCGGTCGCGTCGGCCGCGTGCCCGCCGCGCCGCTGCGCCCGCTCTCGGGCACCGTGCAGGGCGGCGGCCACCGCCGGGGACCAGTCGCCCGCGTCGCCGGTGGCCGGACGGGGTACGACGGGGATGGCGCCCGAATCCTCGACGCTGCCCTGCCAGCGCAGGCCGTAGCCGATGCTGCGCTGCACCAGATAGCCGAGGAGCCGGGCGAGTTGGGGCGGGCCGCCGACGGCGGAGCGCACCTCGGGGTCCTGTTCGAGGAGCGAGTGCAGCAAGTGGGCGGTGTCGACCTGCCGGTCGCCGTCCCGTACGGCCCGGCGGCGGGCACCGGCGACCACCGTCGCGAGCTCGGCACCGAGCGCCGCGGCGTCCTGGCACGGGTGCGCCCCCGAGGACGCGGGGGCGGTCGGGCGGGCGGTACGGGATTGCACGACCCCACCCCATCAGCCGCAACGGGCCGAGTCATCCCCGAGCGGAACCATTTGGGCGTCCCACGCAGAGTGGACATCCCCATCGGCGATCTCATCCTTGGGGAGGAGATTTCGGCCGTTCCGCCTCCGGGGGCGCGCGCCGGTTTGCACACCACCGGCCGGGCAACCGCCGTACGTCACTCAGGACATGGAAGGCGGGGGCGACTGCCGGCTCGTGGCGCTGCCGGCGATCGACGGGCTGCCGTTCGCTTTCCAGCGCGGCTACCGGCGGGTTGACGATGATGCTGGCGTCGGCTGGCGGGAATGCGGGGGCCGGTGATCGCGAAGTTGCTGCGGGCAGATGCCAATCCGGTGGGCCGGCGCCCCGGTCGCAGCGCTAGCGGGCGAGGAACGGACCCAGTACCGCAGTGAGTTCAGTGGGAGCGTCCAGGGCGATGAGGTGAGCAGCGGCAGGGAACTCGACCAGGGTGGCGTCGGGGATCTCGGTGCCGTACCGGCGGCCGATGTCCTAGAAGTCGGCGACGTCGAGCATGCCGATCCCCACGAGTGTGGGGACGGAGATTACGGCGATGTCACCGGTTGTGGTGCCCTGGGAGTGTTTCCCCACGATGTCCTGGTTCACCAGCGACGTCCGTAGCGGGCCGCGGAGTTGGTCGGCCAGTCCCGCGGCAACGTCCTCCCACCCCCGAGCCGGCCCGCGCAACCACATGTCCAGGTTCACACGGACGGCGGCGTCCAGGTCGCCCGCGGCCAGGGCCGCTGTTTCGGCCTCGTCGTAGGCGACCATTTCCGCAGACCAGTGGTATCCCGGCCATGGTGGGGCGAGCAGCGCCAGGGAATGCACCCGGTCCGGGTGGGTGAGAGTGAAGTCCACGGCAACGCGACCGCCCCAGGACGCGCCGACGAGCCGGACACGTTCGTGGCCCAGGTGATCCAGGAGACGGCGCAGGTCGTCAGCCTCGCTGAACGGTCCGGTCGGGGGTACGGACTCACCGAAGCCGCGCAAGTCGTACCGGATGACCGTGTGCCGTTCCGCGAGGGCGGGCACGACCTTGTCCCACATACGGTGATCGGCGACGCCGGCGTGCACGAGTACGACGGGCGGTCCATCGCCGGCGACGACGTAGGAAAGGTGGCCAAGATCGTCAGCGAGTACAGGCATCCGCAGATGCTCGCAGGACGACGATGCACGTGCCACCTAATAAGGGAACGCCCTACTCCCGCTTCGCGACCATGGCCATCTGGCCACGCGGTCACAGCACTAGCGCCGACGCTGCCCTCAGCTCCTGACGCTTCATCAGTATGAAATGTTCCCGGCCGGACCAAGCTCACCGACTGACCCTCGCAGGGGCCATGGAACACCACCCACACCGGCTTCCATGCGGGCGGCCCGGTCTGCTGTGACGGAATGGGAAAGATGCCCCGCGCTCTCGCTCCACGGGGCACCCTCTTGTTCGCCTTCCCGCCTCCCGCTACGGCCCTCAATCCTCGTCGGCGAGGATGAGATACAGCTTCTTGCGGGCCTCGTTGACGACGGCCAGCGCCTTCTCGCGCTGCTCCTTGGTCCCGGTCTTCCAGACCTGCCCGAAGGCTTCCATCAGACCCATGCCGGCCTGCCGGACCTCGCCCAGCGCCTCCCAGTCGACCCCGCGCGAGGCCTCCTCCCAGGGCGCCTCCGGACCCTCCTCGGCGACACCGCGGCCGCTGTCGGTGAGGGAGAACAGCTTCTTGCCGCCCTCGCTCTCGCTGACGATCAGGCCCTCGTCCTCCAGCATCTGGAGGGTGGGGTAGACCGAGCCGGGGCTGGGCTTCCAGGCGCCGCCGCTGCGCTCGGCGATCTCCTGGATCATCTCGTAGCCGTGCATCGGGCGTTCCTTCAGCAGGGCCAGGATCGACGCCCGCACATCACCGCGCCGCGCCCGCCCCCTGGGACCGCCCCGCCCCCGATGCCCCCAGGGCCCGAACCCAGGGCCGAACCCAGGGCCACCCGGACCACCGGGCCCGAACGGCCCGAACGCGGCGCGCCGCGCCTCGAACCCGCCCATGCCCATGCCGCGCCGACCGCGACCCTCGTGCCGCTCGAATCCATGTCCACGCATGGCGATCACTCCATTCCATCGCTGATCTCTCACGTCTGCATCGCGTATCGTTCGCGATGCCTCAACGATATATCGGAACCGATCGCCTGCCAAGCCCTTTTTGACTGGCGACGACCGGGCGGCACGTCGGCTTCGAGTCGTGGCTGGAGCGGGACCGGCTGCTGCTGATGGACTTCGATCCGAACGCGGTGGGGATCAGCTCGCAGCCGTTCTGGCCGCACTGGCATGACGGCGAGCGGGAGCGTCGGCACGCCCCGGACTACTTCGTGCGTCGCGTGGACGGCTCGGCGGTGGTAGTCGATGTCCGTGCGGGCGAGCGGATCGAGCCGAAAGACGCCGAAGCGTTCGAGGTGACGCGCCTGCTCTGCGTCCAGGCCGGGTGGAGGATCGCCGGCTTCTTGTCACAGGCGCGTGGTTGGGTGGCTTCATCCTTGAAGGAGGACCACGTGACTGATCTCAAAGCGGAGCTGCACGGCAAGCTGCAGGCAGGACGGGCCAGTCTGCTCTCCAAGCTGGGGGGTCTCACCGAATACGACATGCGCCGGCCCATGACGCCCACCGCCACGAACCTGCTGGGCTTGGTCAAACATCTGGCAGGCCTTGAGTACGGATACCTCGGCGAATCGTTCGACCGGCCGGCGGGAGAGCCCCTGGCCTGGGTCGAGGACGGTTCGATCTGGGAAGGCGCAGACATGTGGGCCAGGCCCGATGAGTCCAGCAAGTACCTCATCGGGCTCTATCAACGTGCCTGCGCGCATGCCGACCGGACCATCACGGATCTCGCACTCGAAACTCCGGGCCAGGTGCCGCACTGGCCCGAAGACCGCCGGGCCACCACCTTGGGAGTGTTGCTCGTTCGCATGGTCTCCGAGACTGCCCAGCATGCCGGCCACGCCGATGTCCTGCGAGAGCTCATCGACGGCAATGCCGGACCAGATCACGACGGCTTCGGCGACGATGCCAAGTGGCAGCAGTATCACGCCCGCATCCAGGCGGCGGCCGACACCCACCGCGCTCAAGACTCGTTGAGACCGCCCGACCTTCGATGAGACGGGACAGTGAGCACCTGACGAAGGTGCCTGGGGCGGTCGCGGCTATGATCCGCACCTTCGATGCGATGGGGGTACCTGGTGGGGATACTTCGGCGCGGAGAGCATCGTGACGGGGCGGACGTGCCGCGTGATCGGGAGTTCGCGTTTCTGTCCGAGGCGGAGGCTGCCCGGTTGCGTACGTTCGTCCGCGAGGCGTTCGCGGAGCGTGGCATCGAGGTGACGGTCGAACCAGGACGCGTGACCACGGACTCGGGTTGGCGCTTCGGCCTCTCCAACCTCGCGGCCGTATGCCACAACGACAACCGCGGACCGCGGGGCTGGCGGAAGCTGGTGGACGAGCACGTCGACCGGGTCATCCGCTCGATGGCTGGGCCCCAGGCTCTCAGGGTCCTGCCGCACGAACGGCTGCTGGCCCAGCTCTACCCCCGCTTCATTCCCAGCGATCCCGCGCTCCTGAAGGCCTTCGGTTACGGGCCCCGGTCGGTGCCGGATCTGCTGGAGGTGCTGGCGCTCGACCTCCCGGAAACCGTCGACATGCTGACCGCGGACTCCCTCTCCGACCTGGGTGAGATCACCGACCTCCGGGACCGCGCGATGCGGAACCTCCGGGCCGTCCGCGCCGACAAGCACAAGGTGGTCAGGGACAAGGACGGTTCCCGTTTCGACGTGCTGACGGGCGGCTCGTACTTCATCGCGAGCCTCGCCCTGGTCCTCGACGAGGTCGTACGCCGCTACACCAAGGACTCACCGGCGCCGCACGGAATCCTGGCCGCGCTGCCGCACCGGCGTCAACTCGCCTTCCACGTCGTCCGCGACAGGGACGTGCTCCCCTCGCTCCACGCCATGGCCCGGTTCGCCGCGGCGGGATTCGAGGAGTCACCGGGTGCGCTGAGCCGTTCGGTCTTCTGGTGGCACGGGGGCCGGTTCACCCGGCTCGCCACACAGGACAACACCGGCCCGCACCTCGAACTCACCCAGGAAGCCATGGACTTGGCGGCACGTTTCGCGGGCGGATAACCGAGCCTGGCTCACCCTGGTGCCGTGCGGTCGCTCCGCAAATGCCGGCGGCAGACCACATCAACCGAGACGACAGAACTTCACGACAAGGCATCTCGCACACCTATACACGGTTCCTCGGGGGCTACGGCCGCGGCGGGGCGCCGGGCGTGTCTGGTGGGTGGTCCGTCCGGCGGCTCGCAGGCGGAGCGCCTCGCCGATCAGACCACACGGCCCGGCGCCGCCCGAGCGCGGTGCGGCGGCGGGCAGGCACGGCCGACTCCCTCCGCCCGGGCGGTTGGGCGCGATCACGTGGCTCGGAAAGCGGGCCGGCGCTCCGGAATTGGCCTTGGCCGGCCGGTCGGCGCAGCCGTTAGTTTCGGGGGATGCGGATTCGAATCGTGGACGCCTTCACCGACCGGCCCTTCGCAGGCAACCCCGCCGGCGTGCTGCTGCTGGACGGCGACGCCTTCCCGGCCGACGGCTGGATGCAGAACGTCGCCATGGAGGTCAATCACGCCGAGACGGCGTTCGCGCACCGGCTGCCCGCGGGCGGCGACGCGGACTGGGCGCTGCGCTGGTTCACGCCGGTCACCGAGGTCGCCATGTGCGGGCACGCCACGCTGGCCGCGGCACATGTGCTGCACACGACCGGCGCGCACGAGGGTCCCGTGCGGTTCGCCACCCGCAGCGGGGTGCTCGTCGCCACGCCCGCCGGGGACGGCGCGATCACCCTGGACTTCCCCACCGCGCCGCTCACCCCCGTCGCGGTGCCGGACGGCGTCGCCGAGGCGCTGGGCGCGCAACCGGTCGCCGTCCTCGACACCGGGGCGAACGTCGGTGACCTGCTGGTGGAGTTGGCGGACGAGAAGACGGTCCGCGGTCTCACCCCCGACCACAAGGCGCTCGCCGCATACTCCGCGCGCGGGGTCATCGCCACCGCCCGCGCCGACGACCCGTCAGGGGGCTACGACTACCTCTCCCGCTGCTTCTTCCCGAACGTCGGCATCGACGAGGACCCCGTCACCGGCAGCGCCCACACCGCGCTCGCCCCGCACTGGACCGCCCGCCTCGGCCGTACCGACCTCACCGGCCTCCAGGCGTCCCCCCGCACCGGCCTGGTGCGGACCGCACTCCGCGGCGAGCGCACCCTGCTCACCGGCCGCGCGGTCACCGTCATCGAGGGCGAGCTGCACGCCGGCCCGGACGCATGACCCGCCGGCCGCGTCAGGCCGTCGGCAGCCAGCCCACTTTGCCCGCGAGGAGCGCGTAGCCGACGAACGCGCCGATGTCGAGCAGCGAGTGGGCGACGACCAGCGGGCCGACCCGTCCCCAGCGGCGGTAGAGCCAGACGAACACGACGCCCATGACCATGTTGCCGAGGAAGCCGCCGATGCCCTGGTAGAGGTGGTACGAGCCGCGCAGGACCGCGCTCGCGACCAGCGCGGTCCCCGGCGCCCAGCCCAACTGGCCCAGCCTGCGCAGCAGATAGCCGACGACGATGACCTCTTCGAGGACCGCGTTCTGCACCGCGGACAGGATCAGCACCGGGTACTTCCACCACACGCCGGGCAGCGCCTCGGGCACGACGGTGAGGTTGAAGCCGAGGCCCCGCGCGGCCAGGTAGAAGGCGATCCCGGTACTGCCGATCACCGCCGCGATCGCCGCGCCCCGGCCGAGGTCGGGCCAGGGCCGGGTGCGGTCGAAGCCGAGGGTGCGCAGGCTCCTGCCCTCGCGGAGCAGGAAGTGGGCGACCAGGGCGACCGGGACCAGGGCGGTGGCGATGCCGAACAGCTGCCAGGCGAGGTCGAGCCAGGGACGGCCCGGCGCGGCCGAGGCGTTGAGGGTGGCGGCCTGGTCCTTGAGTCCGCCCGGCTTGGTCACCGAGCCGATGAAGCTGATCAGCGCGGAGACCCCGCTCGCGCCCAGCGACAGCGCGAGCACGAGGATCGTCTCGTCGCGCAGGATCCGCCGCGTCCGCTGTTCCAGCCCGCCCGCCAATCCGGCCTCCACCTTCACCCCTGCCTCCCACACCTCACGAGCCGACTGCCGCATTGCCCGCAAGGATCGCAGAAGCACCTGGGAGAACCGCGCACCGGGCCACCGGGCCACCCGGCCACCCGGCCACCCGGCCACCCGGCCACCCGGCCACCCGGCCACCCGGCCACCCGGCCACCCGGCCACCCGGCCACCCGGCCACCGGGGACGGTACACCGCCCACCGCCCCTACTCGCCCGCCTCGAACCTCCCGCTCACGCCACCGGCACCGCCAGTCGCGCGCCTCCCGCTCACGCCACCGGCACCGCCAGTCGCGCGCCTCCCGCTCACGCCAGCGACACCGCCAGCCACGCACCTCCCGCCTACGCCGCCGGCACCGCCCGCCTTGAACCCCCCGCTCACCCCAACGGCACCGCCCGCCTTGAACCCCCCGCTCACGCCATCGCCACCGGTTCCGGCAACCCCACCGGCCACATGTGCACCGGCTCCCCCACATGCATCAGCTCGGCGTACCGCCGCGTCGTCGCGGCCAGTGCGGCCTGCCGGGACAGGCCCCCCTCCAGCGCCCGGTGGAAGGTCGCGGCCTGCCAGGACGCGCCGTTCATCCGGCGCCGGCAGCGCTCCTCGATGACGCCGAGGTACAGATCGCGGTCGGCCGCCTCGACGCCCCACGCGTCCAGCCCCGCCGAGGCCAGCGGCAGCAGCTCGTCGCGGACCAGGGTGACCGCGTCGACCTCGCCCGTGCCGCCGTACCGCCCGCGCCGGGGCCAGACGAAGCGGGCGTCGATGCCGTGGCGGCACGCCGCGTCGAAGTTGGCCTCGGCCGCGGTGAACGGCAGCCGGGTCCACACCGGCCGGGACTCCTCGGCGAGGGCGCGCACCAGGCCGTAGTAGAACGCCGCGTTGGCGATGACGTCGGTGATGGTGGGGCCGGCCGGCAGGACCCGGTTCTCCACCCGCAGATGCGGTACGCCGTCCGCGATGCCGTACACCGGCCGGTTCCAGCGGTAGATGGTGCCGTTGTGCAGCACGAGTTCGGCGAGTTTCGGGGTGCCGCCGGCCGCGATGACCTCCAGCGGCTCCTCGTCGTCGCAGATCGGCAGCAGGGCCGGGAAGTAGCGCAGGTTCTCCTCGAACAGTTCGTACGCCGAGGAGACCCACCGCTCGCCGAACCAGGTGCGCGGCCGTACGCCCTGCGCCTGGAGTTCGGGCGGCCGGGTGTCGGTGGACTGGAGGAACAGCGGTGGCCGCGACTCCCGCCACAGTTCGTGGCCGAACAGGAACGGGGAGTTCGCGCCCACGGCGATCTGCGCGGCGCTCGCCGCCTGCGCCGCGTTCCACACGTCCGCGAACCGGCCCGGCGTCACCTGGAGGTGCAGTTGCACGGAGGTGCACGCGGCCTCCGGGACGATGGACTTGGCGGTGCAGACCAGGTGCTCCACGCCCTCGATGTCGAGCCGGAAGTCCTCCCCGCGCGCGGCCACGATCTGGTCGTTGAGCAGGGTGTAGCGGTCGACCTCGGAGAGGTTGGAGGAGACCAGGTCGTCCCGGCCGAGCGTGGGCAGGATGCCGGTCATCACGATGCCCGCGTCGACCTCCCCGGCCTTGCGGTCGGCATAGGCGAGCGAGGTCCGCAGCTCCTCGGCGAGGCGGTCGAAGACCCGGCCGCCGAGCCGGTGCGGCGCTATGTTCACCTCCAGATTGAACATCGCGAGTTCCGTCTGGAAGTCACGGCTGGCGATACGCTCCAGCACTTGGCCGTTCAACATTTTCGGCATGCCGTCCGGACCGGCGAGATTCAATTCGATCTCGACGCCCATGAGGTTCCTGGGGCGGTCGAATCGCTTCTCGACCAGCAGCCGCTCCAGCCCCGTCAAGCACTTCTGGAGCTTTTCGCGATAGCGCTGGCGATCGGACAGGTCGAACTGCCCTGCCACGACCTTCTCCCCCATCGAAGTGTCCCTCCTCGGATGGGCGGTCCGCGTTCCGGCCGCCGGGGCTCCCAGGGTCAGGTGGAGTAATGCCCAGTGAAAGCGATCGATAACGTCCCGCGCCACCCGGACGCCCGCTACGCTGTCGGAATGTTCCCTGCGGCACATTCACGGGGCATGTCGCGAGCGCACCTACGGGTGCCCCGAACGCCTCGTGAAAAACGCCGATGACTTTCGGCCGTCCGCGAACGGAGCGTAAGGCGAGGTCGACGCCCGGTGACCGTCCGTAAATCGGGAGGATTTCCGCGAATCAGCGGCCTGTTCCTGTCTTGTGGGGCCCGCGGCAATGGGTTAGATGAAACACCGCCTGAACACATGTCGTATAAACTTCGTCCACAAGGCGGGAGGGTGGCGCCCTCGGTCCGGGTCCTGCCGCATTCCTGCCGCTCCGGTTGACGGGCGGCGGAGCGCGCCGCACCCTCGTTCTCCACCGACCGGCCCCCACCTCTCCGCCTTTTGTGAGCAGACAGCGCCGTCCGCCCCACCCTCCTCGCGCCCCGCGCCTGTCGAATGAGAGGCGACCCACCATGCCGCTTCACGTTGCCCCTGCCCCCGCGCCCGCCCTGCGCTCCGTCCTCACCGCCCTGAGCTCACCGACCGCGGTCCGTGAGGCCCGCACCCCCTCCCTGCGTGCCGCGCAGGGCCCCGTGACCCCCGAACTCCCTTTGCCCGTCCATGTGTTGGACCGGATCACGCCGCAGGGCCTGTCCGCCACCCGGCTGGCGGGCTGGCGCTTCCTGATCCGCTGCGGCGACCGGACGCCGGCCGCGGCCGAGACCATGCTCACCCCCGACGGCTGGGCCTTCTCACACTTCTTCGAGGGCCCGTACGTCGCCTCCACCGAACTGGCCCTGAAGCAGGCCGAGTCGCTCCAACAGCCTTACCAGCCAAGGCTGTTGTCGGTGCCCGGCCTCTACATGCTCACCCTGTGGCTGCACGGCGACACCGCCGCCGACGGCGCCGAGGGGCATCCCGCCGCCAGCGATCTGCTGGTGCCGCTCGCCCCGGCACCGCCCGGCATCGCGGCGCACCTGCCGCACCCGGTGGCCGATCTGCTCCCGGTGCTGACCCTGCGGGCGACCCGGCTGCCCCTGCTCGGCTCGTCGGCCGCCTGACGCACGGGCCCCGGACGGACTAGTCCACCTCGGCCAGGGCGAACCACCTGAAAGGACAGGGTAGTTGAGCTGAACCGTCCGCGCGGGTGACGCGTCCTCAACCTTGTGGGAAGCGGTGCCTCGAAATCCCTGCGGAACGACGCCCGTGGGGCAAGACTGGGCTCCGAACGACTGCATGACGGGGGACGCCATGACCACGACAGAGCGAGAGATCCCATCCATGTGCCAGCACCAGCCACCGTGCCCGCCAGCCGAGTCCGCCGACCGGGAGTCCGCCCGCCTCGTGGCGCACCACCCGGAACAGGGATGGAGCCTGCTGTGCAACGGCGTCCTGTTCTTCGAGGACACCGGTGAGCTGCTGCCCGACGGCCGCGTCATCGCCCCGCACCGCCCGCTCGGCGCGGACCAGGTGGTGACCGCCGCCTGACCACGGCGGCGCCGCGAGGACGGCGAGGACCGAAGGGGCCGGCCGCACCCACCCGGTGCGACCGGCCCCGACGCGTGTCCGGCTGGTCGTATCCGCGCCGCGGGGGTGGGATGGAAGGAGACGGCGCGGGACACCGGTGAGGAACGGTGAGTCATGTCCGGTTACGACGCCCCGGCGGGCGCACGTGTGGTGGTCGGAGTGAGCGGCTCCCCCGGCAGCGTCACGGCCCTGCGGCGGGCGGGCGCGCTCGCCCGCCGGCTGGGGGCGGAGCTGTGGCCGGTGCTGGCCTGGGAGCCGCCGGGCGGCGAACCGGCCACCCGCCGCTCGCCCGCCGCGGGTCTGCCGGACGAGGAGTGGCAGCGGCTGGCCGGAGGCCGGCTGGTCGCGGTGCTCGCGGAGGTCTTCGGGGAGCGGGGGCCCGGCGTGCCGGTGCACGGCCTCGTCGTCCGCGGCAGTCCGGGCCGGGCGCTGGTGGCGCTCGCGGACCGCGAGGACGATCTGCTGGTCGTCGGCACCGGCCGGCGCGGTCTGCCGGGGGCCTTCTGCGGCCGGGTCCGCCGGCACTGCCTCGCGCACGCCGACTGCCCGGTCCTCGCCGTACCGCCGTCCCCGCTGGAGTCCCAGCTGCTCGCCGTCCACCGGCGCAA
Organism: Streptomyces sp. NPDC043952; assembly: GCF_056435325.1. Taxonomy (NCBI): domain Bacteria; kingdom Bacillati; phylum Actinomycetota; class Actinomycetes; order Kitasatosporales; family Streptomycetaceae; genus Streptomyces; species Streptomyces sp. NPDC043952. Next base: position 8,516 of record NZ_JBWKES010000010.1, on the reverse strand, counting down.
CGCCTGGCACCTGCCCCTGGACACCCGAGGGCTGTGATCTTCGCCGCAGCGAGCGCGTAGGAGCCCCGTCAAGAACCGGGTCGGGCGCGTCAGGGCGCCGTCAAGCGTCGCGCCGCCCCCGCCCCGACTGATTACCGTCGATGTCATGGAGCACAGCGACGACACCCGCCCCCGGCTGACGAGCCCACGGCCGCCGGCCGCCCTGCCCACCGCGTACGACCGCGAGTGGGCCGGCGAGGTGCGTACCGCCGCGCGCTGCGCCGCCGCGCTGTTCGCGCTGCTGCTGTGCATCGACGGCGCGGCCGGCTCCCTCACCTGGGCGCGGGGCCTGTTGTGGTGCGCCCTGGCCCTGCTCCTGTTCCTCGTCCTGTATCCGGCCAGGGTGTCGGCCGGTGACGGCTGGCTGGCCAGCAGGCGGCTGCTGCGCACCCGCCGGGTGCGTACCGATCTGCTGGTCGCCGTCCGCCCGCTGGACGGCATCACCCGGCGCCTGGTGCTGCGCGACCTCCTGGGGAACCGGGTGGAGATCGACCCGGAGGTGCTGGTGCGCAACCCCGCCCTGTGGCACCGGCTCGACGACGGCGCCCGCCACGCCCTGGCCGGCGGCACCCTGCGCTGCGGCACCACCGCCCTCGACCAGCTCGCCCACCGGCTCGACCGCGAGACGGCCCTGGCGGTCTTCCGGGCATCCGGGCTGGAGTGAGGGCGCCCGGACCGCACCACGCCCGGCGACCGCGCCCCAGACGGCACCGCGCACAGCGACCGCGGCCCAGACGGCACCGCGCACAGCGACCGCGGCCCGGACGGCACCACGCCCGGCGACCGCGGCCCGCCCGGCCCCCACGCGCAGTGCCCGCGGCCCGCCCGGCACCACGAACTCCACACCCCGCACGGTCCGCGCGCAGTGCCCACGGCCCGCCCGGCCCGCCGAACTCCACGCCCCACGAGCCCGCGCGCAGTGGCCACACCCCCGACGGCACCACGCGCGATGACGCTCGGTGGCCGCCGATTCCCCGGAGGTGCGCCCCGCCACTCGTTCGGCTCAGCTCCCGGCCACCCGCTCCTGCCTCAGCTTCTTGATGCGGCCCTGACGGCACCGCGCCATTCTTAACGCAAGATTGACGCCTCCCCGCCCCCGATCCGGAGGCCCAGGCGTCACGCTCTGCATACGCTGGTGCCGCCGTCCGTGTGATGGCTGAAAAAGAGCTGAGCCCCACATCAGGAGCGCCCCGATGGCCACGACCGAACACCCTCCCAGTACCAGCCGCCTGCGCGCCTGGATGCTGGAGGGCCTGTCCGACATGGGCAAGAGCGGTGGCCACACCGGACCGCACGCCCAGCCGGAGCCCCCGCACAAGGGGCAGCGCTGGTGGCGGGTGATGTGCCTGACGGGTGTCGACTACTTCTCCACCCTCGGCTATCAGCCGGGCATCGCCGCGCTCGCGGCCGGTCTGGTCTCCCCCATCGCGACCATCGTGCTGGTGATCGTCACCCTGGCGGGCGCGCTGCCGGTCTACCGGCGGGTGGCCGAGGAGAGCCCGCACGGCGAGGGCTCCATCGCCATGCTGGAGCGGCTGCTGTCCTTCTGGAAGGGCAAGCTGTTCGTGCTGACCCTGCTCGGGTTCGCGGCCACCGACTTCCTTATCACCATCACCCTGTCCGCCGCCGACGCCTCCACCCACCTGGTGGAGAACCCGCATTTGACGAGCGTCCTCCAGGGCAAGCAGATGCTGATCACTTTGCTGCTCGTGGCGCTGCTCGGCGCGGTGTTCCTCAAGGGCTTCCTGGAGGCGATCGGCGTCGCGTTCGCCCTGGTGGGCGTCTATCTCGCGCTCAACCTGGTCGTGGTGGTCGTCGGCCTGTGGCACGTCATCACGGCCGAGCACGTGGTGACGGACTGGACCAGCGCCTTGACCGCGCAGCACGGCAACGTCTTCGTGATGATCGGCGTGGCCCTGATCGTCTTCCCGAAGCTCGCCCTCGGTCTGTCCGGATTCGAGACGGGCGTCGCCGTCATGCCGCACGTCAAGGGCGATCCGGGCGACACCGAGGAGCACCCGACCGGCCGCATCCGGGACACCAAGAAGCTGCTGACGACCGCCGCCGTCATCATGAGCTGCTTCCTGATCACCAGTAGCTTCATCACCACCCTGCTGATCCCGGAGAAGGAGTTCCAGCCGGGCGGTCCGGCCAACGGCCGTGCCCTCGCCTACCTCGCGCACCAGTACCTCGGCGGCGCGTTCGGCACGGTGTACGACGTCTCGACCATCGCCATCCTGTGGTTCGCCGGCGCCTCCGCCATGGCGGGCCTGCTCAATCTGATGCCGCGCTATCTGCCCCGGTACGGCATGGCCCCGCACTGGGCGCGCGCGGTACGGCCGATGGTCATCGTCTTCACGCTGGTCGCGTTCCTGGTGACCTGGATCTTCGACGCCAACGTGGACAAGCAGGGCGGCGCCTACGCCACGGGTGTGCTGGTGCTGATCAGCTCTGCGGCGATCGCGGTGACCATCGCCGCGCGCAAGGCGGGCCAGCGCCACTGGACCATCGGCTTCGCCGTGATCTCGGTGGTGTTCCTGTACACCACGGTCGTCAACGTCATCGAGCGTCCCGACGGTGTGAAGATCGGCGCCTGCTTCATCGTCGGCATCATCCTGGTCTCGCTGCTGTCCCGGCTGGCCCGCGCCTTCGAGCTGCGCGTGACCAGCGTGACGCTCGATCCGCTGGCGGAACGTTTCATCAGGGACATGGCCAGCCGCAAGATGCGGTTCATCGCCAACGAGCCCGGCCACCGGGACAAGGCCGAGTACCGCGACAAGGTCGAGCAGATCCGCGCCGACAACGACATGCCGGAGCAGGAGGACTTCGTCTTCGTCGAGGTCACGGTCACCGACCCGTCCGAGTTCGAGGCGGGCCTGACCGTGCGCGGCGAGGTCCTGCACGAGCGCTACCGGGTGCTGACGCTGGAGTCGGCGTCCATCCCGAACGCCCTGGCCGCGCTGCTGCTGCACGTCCGCGATGTCACCGGCTGCACCCCGCACATCTACTTCGAGTGGACCGAGGGCAGCCCGTTCGCCAACTTCCTGCGCTTCTTCCTGTTCGGCCAGGGCGAGGTCGCGCCGGTCACCCGCGAGGTGCTGCGCGAGGCGGAGCCGAACCGGGACCGCAGGCCGCGTGTGCACACGGGCTGAGCGGCGCCCTATCGTTTCCGGCATGCAGTCCTACACGATCGGCCAGGCGGCGCGGCTGCTCGGCGTCAGCCCCGACACCGCCCGCCGCTGGGCCGACGCGGGCCGGGTGGCCACCCATCGCGACGAGGCGGGACGGCGGCTGATCGACGGCCGGGACCTGGCCGCGTTCTCCGTCGAACTGGCCAAGGGCGGCGAGGAGGAGACCTCCTACACCTCCGTGCGCAACGCCTTCCCCGGCATCGTCACCGCCATCAAGCTCGGCGATGTCGCCGCCCAGGTGGAGATCCAGGCGGGCCCACACCGGCTGGTGTCCCTGCTGACCCGCGAGGCCGTCGAGGAACTCGGCCTGGAGGTCGGGGTGGAGGCCACGGCACGGGTGAAGTCGACAAACGTCCATATCGACCGCGTCTGACCGCCCCGACCCGCCTTCCGTGAGGCCCCTCAGGGAACCGCCGCCACCTCCACCGGCGCGCACCGGTACCCCCCGTCCACCCGGATCGCCGTGATCCCGCTGATGTGCCGGGCCCCGCAGCGGTCCTGGGGCAGGACCAGTTGGGGGCCGGCCGCGTCCAGCGGGGTGTCGTCGATGCTGACGCCCAGCAGGACGGGCGCGTCGGCGAAGTCCGGGTCGATCTCGGCCCAGGACAGCAGCGCGTGGTGGCCGTCGGTGCCGGTGACGGCGATCAGGAAGCGCAGCCGGTCCTTGCGGCGCACCGGGTCGAAGCCGGGTCCGGCGTCGGCGAGGACGTCGTACAGCCGCGGCCCCGTGAAGCGGTGGTGCTGCATGCCGCTGGTCGCGCACTCGAAGCTGACGGCCACCCGGTGCTGTGGCCAGCGCAGCAGATCCGGCACGGTGAGCCGGGCAGGACGTACGAGATCTCCGCTCAGGGCGAGTCGGGCGAGCGTCACCTGCGACCACCTCCGGCAGGACGGTACCCGCGGCGGAGCACCGTACAAACGCACATGCCAGCCACACCGCGCAAGATCCCAGCTCATGCGATGCGACAAGGGACTTACAGCTGGCAGATGCGGCAGTATCATCGCGGGGCGGCAGGTTCGTACGGCCGTACCAGGGCGCGACAGACGTTTCGCACAACGCGAGGAGCAGAACCGTGATGACCCCTTCCGTGCGCCGGACCCGGCGGATGCTTCAGCTGGCCGGCGCGGGAGCCGCCGCCCTGTTGACCCTCAGCGCCTGCTCCTCGTCCTCCGGGTCGTCGAAGCCGGCGTCGGACACCTCGGGTGCCCCCAAGCTGTCCGGCACGGTCACCGTGTTCGCCGCCGCCTCGCTCCAGGAGAGCTTCACCGCCCTCGGCAAGGAGTTCGAGAAGCAGCATCCGGGCACCAAGGTCACCTTCAGCTTCGGCGGCAGCGACACCCTCGCCGCGAGCATCACCGGCGGTGCCCCGGCCGATGTCTTCGCCGCCGCCAGCCCCAAGACCATGGCGACCGTGACGGACGCCAAGGACGCGGCCGGTGCCCCGGTCACCTTCGTCCGCAACCAGCTGGAGATCGCCACCCTGCCCGGCAACCCCGACAAGGTCGCCTCCCTGAAGGACCTCACCAAGCCCGGCCTGAAGGTCGTTTTGTGCGACAAGACCGTGCCGTGCGGCGCCGCCGCGCAGAAGGCGCTCACCGCCAGCCACCTCAAGCTCACCCCGGTCTCCTACGAGCAGGACGTCAAGAGCGCCCTGAACAAGGTCGAGCTGAAGGAGGCCGACGCGGCGGTGGTGTACAAGACCGATGTGCACGCCGCGGGTGACAAGGTGGAGGGCGTGGAGTTCCCCGAGTCCGCCAAGGCCATCAACGACTATCCGATCGCCCTGCTGAAGAACGCCAAGAACGCCGAGACGGCCAAGGCGTTCATCGCCCTCGTCCGGTCCGCCGAGGGCCAGAAGGTGCTGGGCGAGGCCGGGTTCCTCAAGCCGTGACCTCACCCGATGAGCCCGGCGCCGCGACCGGTCCCCGCACGGACCGGCCGCGGCGCCGCCGTGTCGGCAGGGCCGCGGGGGGCGGTACGACGATCCCCCGTCTCGGCACGCCCCGCCGCCCCGGCGTGTCCGGCCGCCTCGGTGTCCCGCTGCCCCTCCTGCTGCCCGGCGTCCTGGCCCTCGCCTTCCTCCTGCTGCCCCTGCTCGCGCTGCTCGTCCGCGCCCCCTGGCGGAGCCTGCCGCACCAGCTGACCAGCGCCCAGGTGTGGCAGGCGCTCCAGTTGTCGCTGGTCAGCGCCACCCTGGCGACCGCCGTCAGCCTCGTCCTCGGCGTGCCGCTGGCCTGGCTGCTGGCCCGCACGGACTTCCCGGGCCGCGGTCTGGTGCGCGCCCTGGTGACGCTGCCGCTGGTGCTGCCGCCGGTCGTCGGCGGTGTCGCCCTGCTGCTGGCGCTGGGCCGCAACGGCGTCATCGGGAAGTGGCTCGACGCCTGGTTCGGGATCACACTGCCGTTCACCACCACCGGGGTCGTGCTCGCGGAGGCGTTCGTCGCGATGCCGTTCCTGGTCATCAGCGTGGAGGGCACCCTGCGCGCCGCCGACCCGCGTTTCGAGGAGGCGGCCACCACGCTCGGCGCCTCCCGCTTCACCGCGTTCCGCCGGGTCACGCTGCCGCTGATCGCGCCCGGTGTCGCGGCGGGCGCCGTGCTGGCCTGGGCGCGGGCGCTCGGCGAGTTCGGCGCGACGATCACCTTCGCGGGCAACTTCCCCGGCCGCACCCAGACCATGCCCCTCGCGGTCTACCTCGCCCTCCAGAACGACCCTCAGGCCGCGATCTCGCTGAGCCTGGTCCTGCTGGCGGTCTCCATCGCGGTGCTGGCGGGTTTGCGCGACCGATGGCTGACAGGGGTGTGACATGACGGGAGGATGGCGGACGACACCCACCGAGCAGCCCCGGCCGAAGGACCCCGTACGCATGACCGACGCACCGGACCTCGACGCTTCGGGCCCCGAGAGCGCGGACCGGCAGGGGCTCGACGCCCGGCTCGTGGTGGACCGGGGCGGCTTCCGGCTGGACGTGGCGCTGCGGGCGGCACCCGGTGACGTGGTCGCGCTGCTGGGTCCCAACGGCGCGGGCAAGACCACCGCGCTGCGCGCCCTCGCCGGTCTGGTGCCGCTCGGCGACGGCCATCTGCGGCTGGACGGCGCCCCGTTGGAGCGCGTCCCGCCGGAGTCCCGCCCGGTCGGCGTCGTCTTCCAGGACTATCTCCTCTTCCCGCACCTGTCCGCGCTGGACAACGTGGCGTTCGGGCCGCGCTGCCAGGGGCAGGGAAAGGCCGAGGCCCGTGCGCTGGCCGCGGCCTGGCTGGAGCGCATGGGGCTCGCCGAGCACGCGGGCGCCAAGCCGCGCCGGCTGTCCGGCGGCCAGGCCCAGCGCGTGGCCCTCGCCCGCGCCCTGGCCACCCGGCCCCGGCTGCTGCTGCTCGACGAGCCGCTGGCCGCGCTGGACGCCCGTACCCGGCTGGAGGTGCGGGCCCAACTCCGCCGCCACCTGGCCGAGTTCGAGGCGGTCGCGGTCCTCGTGACGCACGATCCGCTGGACGCCATGGTGCTCGCGGACCGCCTGGTGGTGGTGGAGCACGGCCGGATCGTCCAGGAGGGCGCCCCCGCCGACATCGCCCGCCGCCCGCGCACGGACTACATCGCCCAGCTCGTCGGCCTCAACCTCTACCGGGGCGAGGCCGCGGGCCACACCGTACGACTGGACGCCGGGCCCTCGATCACCACGACCGAGGAGCTGTCCGGACCGGCCTTCGTGGCCTTCCCGCCCTCGGCCGTGACCCTCTTCCGGGAGCGGCCCGCCGGGGCCAGCGCCCGCAATCTGTGGCGGTGCGAGGTGGCCGGGCTGGAGACGCACGGCGACCAGATCCGCGCCGAGCTCACCGGTGAACTCCCGCTCGCCGCCGACCTCACCACGGTGTCCGCCGCCGAGCTGGAACTCCAGCCCGGTGCAGCGGTCTGGGCGACAGTCAAAGCGACCCAGACCCACGCATACCCCGCCTGAGCCGACGGGCGCTCTACGGTGGGTGCCCATGACCCTGAGCATCCGCAATCAGCTCTCCGGCACCGTCACGGCGGTCCATCCGGGCGAGGCCATGGCCACCGTCGAGGTCCGGCTGGAGGGCGGCCAGCACCTCACCGCGGCCATCACCCTGGCCGCCGCCGAGGACCTGGCCCTCTCCCCCGGCACACCGGTGCGCGCCCTGGTGAAGTCGACCGAGGTCTCCGTGGCCACGCGTCAGGTGGAGGGCCTGTCGATCCGCAATCAGCTGCCCGGCGCGGTGGTCGGCCTGACCATCGGTGCCGTCATGGCGACCGTGCGGATCTCGGTGCCGGGCGGCGAGCTGACCGCCGCCATCACCAGGGAGGCGGCCGTCCAGCTGGGCCTGTTCGTGGGCTCCGACGTGGTGGCCCTGATCAAGGCAACCGAGGTGTCGCTGGCCACCGGCTGACCGGCGGACGGTACGGGCGAGGGCCCCGCCCGGCGATCCGGATGCTGTTGGTTAATTCCGCCCCGCTGGATCTGATCCGGCGGGGCGGAGTGCTGCGAAGGGTGAGACGCGGGTGCGGGCGAGTGGTCTGCCGGTGAGCCAGGCGTCGAGGCGGGCGAGGTTGATGGCGGCGCCGGTGAAGTGGTGTTGCAGGCGGGTCTTGGCGAGTCCGCGGTAGCGGGATCTGCGCAGGCCGAAAGCCTGGACGCCGTGGGAGATGGTGCCCTCGGCCCCGGCGCGGTGTCCGTAACGGCGGCGCCAGTGGTCGGTGTCCTGCTCGATCCGGGCTTGCCGAAGGATGTCGTGCCCGGCTTGCGGCCGCAGCGTCAGATTGCGGCCGGTCCGCGCGTCGGTGCACGAGGTCCGCAGTTTGCAGGGGCCGCAGTGCCGGGCGGCGAAACGGACGCGGGTGACAGGGGTGCGCCGGCGGCTCTGGGCCTCTCGCCACTGAACGCTGGACTGGCCGCCGGGACAGACGGCCTGGCGCTGGTCCCAGTCGACGGTGAAGTGGGTGTTGTCGAAGAAGTCACCGCTCACCTGCCCCTTCACGCTGGTGGCCTTGACCGGTCCGACCAGCTCCATGCTGTGATCGCGCCGTGCGTGGTGGATCTGTTCGGCGCCGACGTATCCGGCGTCCACCAGGTGTTCGTCCGGCAGCAGGCCACGCTCGGCCAGCGCGGTGTGGATGCCCTCCAGGACGGCCACGTCGTTGACCGGCGCCGGGGTGGTGTGGATATGGGTGATCAGGTGAGGGGCGTCGGGCTCGCAGGTCTCGCTGAGGTGGACCTTGTAGCCGGACCAGCCCAGATCCCGCTTCGATCCGGTCCTGGCCTCGGGCTCGTG